>JBFGRR010000043.1:0-9466 GCA_041567215.1 Acidimicrobiia bacterium
GGCCGCGAAAGCGCCGGTACTCAGAGCCGTCACGACCCCTGCCGTCGCCCACACCTCCGCACGCGCCAGAGTCCGCAGCGGGAGTTTCAGACCGATGCCGAACAGGAGCAAGAGGACCCCGATGTCCGCCACGTCTTCGAGGGCTCCGGTCGATTCGAAGCCGAAGGCGTGGAGCACGAACCCAGCCAGCAGGTAGCCGCCCAGGGGCGGAAGACCGGCAGCCCGAGCTGCCAGGCCAAAGGCAAGTGCCGTTATCAATAAGACGATCAGTTCCATCTACGCGGAGTTCATCGCAGAGCCGGGGATCGAAGAACCCGATTCCCGGTTGCTTTCACCCGATCACAGCGGAGGTAGCCCTCGCACCGGCACCAGCTCGTCCGAGTCCACTTCGTCACGGCGGATGCCGAGGAGGAACAGAACCGCATCCAGATAGGGGACGGTGAGCGCCGTTTCCGCGGCCTCCTTGACCACCGGCCTGGCGTTGAACGCGATACCGAGGCCGGCGGTGGCGAGCATGTCGAGGTCGTTGGCGCCGTCTCCGACCGCAACCGTCTGTTCAAGGGGGATCGCCTCGGCGGAAGCGATCTCCCTGAGCACCTCTGCCTTGCGGGCCCGATCGACCACCTGTCCGGTCACCTCGCCGGTGAGCCTGCCATCGGCGACCTCCAGCACGTTGGCCACTGCGTAGTCGAGCCGGAGCTCGTCCTTCAGCCGATCGGTGACCAGCGTGAACCCACCGCTGACGATCGCCACCTTCATCCCCAGCCGCCGGAGGGTCGTCACGAAGGTGCGCGCACCCGGAGTCAGGGGGATGCTCGCCGACACCCTCTCTACCGCCTCCACCTCGAGGCCCCGGAGGAGGCGCACCCGTTCGCGGAGGGCCTCGGTGAAGTCGAGGTCGCCGGCCATGGCCGCCTCGGTGATCGCCCGGCTCCGCTCCCCTGCTCCCGCCTCGGCCGCGAGCAGATCGATCACCTCACCCTGGATGAGTGTCGAGTCCACGTCGAGGATCACGAGCCGTTTGGCGCGACGATCGATCCCTTCGCGCTGCACGGCGATGTCCACCTGGTTCTCGGCCGCGGCCGCGCCGAGGGCAACCCGCATAGCGGCATGATCGCCACCACCCACCGCCAACTCGTAGCTGACCACCGGGTATCGCGACAGGCGCACGATCCGGTCGATGTTTCCACCGGCACCGGCAATGGCCGACGCAACGGCCCCAAAAGCGCCCGGACCGACCGATCCACCGATCACGGTCACGACGAACCGCTCGGGGGCCGGCGGAGCTACGCCCTCCACGGGTTCGAAGTCGATCTGCAGGTCGTTCTCCCACCCGTAGAGCAACAGTTCCTTCACCGGGCTCCTGTCGTCGGGGACACTCAGCAGGAGCCCCAGAGTCAGGTGATCACGGACCACCACCTGCTCGACGTCGAACAGCTCCACACCCCCTTCCGCGAGGAGCGCCATCAGTCCGGCGGTGATACCGGGCCGGTCCCGACCGCTCACTCGTACGTGGATGGTGGATGACACGGCGGGGAGCCTACCGGCAGAGGCGCTGCGAGCGGCCGGTAGCATCTCTCCGTTCAATCGTCCGAAGGATCCCTGTGTCTGATAACCCCTATCGCCTGCCGCGTTCGGTCATCCCCACCCGCTATGACTTGCGGATCGAGCCCGATCTCGATGCTTTCACGTTCACGGGCTCGGTGAGGATCATCGTGGAGATCGAGGACGCCATCTCCGAGATCGTCATGAACGCCCACCAGATCGACGTCGGTGCTGCATCGCTCCGCTGCGACCAGGGTCTGCTGACTCTCACCCCCACCTACGACACCGAGGCCCAACGGGTTTCCCTGCGGCTCCCGGAGACGGTGGCGCCTGGAGACGGCGTGGTCGAGATCGACTTCACGGGCATCCTCAACGACGAACTGGTCGGTTTCTACCGGTCGAGCTTCACCGATGTCGATGGTGTGAAACAGGTCGTCGCCACCACGCAGTTCGAGGCAACCGACGCCCGCCGCGCCTTCCCCTGCTTCGACGAGCCCGACATGAAGGCCGTCTTCGGGATCACCCTGGTGGTTCCCGAGGACCTGACGGCTGTGTCGAACAGCGCCGAGATCGCCCGGGTGCCCACCGGCGACGGGCGCGTGGCGATCACCTACGCCGACACCATGAAGATGTCCACCTATCTGGTGGCCTACGTGGTCGGCCCCTTCGAGGTCAGCCGCACCGTCGATGTGGACGGCGTCCCGCTGCGGGTGGTTTCCCCCCGCGGAAAGGGCCATCTCACCGAGTTCGCCCTCGAAGCGGGCGCGTTCTGCCTCCGTTACCTGCGGGATTACTACGGCATCCCGTATCCGGGCGACAAGGTGGACATGGTCGCCATTCCCGACTTCGCCTTCGGAGCGATGGAGAACCTCGGCTGCATCACCTTCCGCGAGTCTGCTCTCCTCGTAGACCCGACCGTCGCCACCGCCAGCGAGTTGCTGCGGATCGTCGATGTGGTTGCCCACGAACTCGCCCACATGTGGTTCGGCGACCTCGTCACCATGAAGTGGTGGGACGGGATCTGGCTGAACGAGGCCTTTGCGACATTCATGGAGATGAAGGCGACCGACGCTATGCGGCCCGACTGGAAACGCTGGCTCACCTTCGGCGCCGTCGAACGGCCCTGGGCCTTCGGCGTGGACTCGCTCAAGAGCACACGCCCCGTCGAGTTCGAGGTGCGATCACCCGAAGAGGCCAACGAGATGTTCGATGCACTCACCTACGGAAAAGGCAGTTCCGTGTTGCGCATGCTGGAGCAGTTCATCGGTGAGGAGGCGTTTCGAAAGGGTGTGGGCAACTACCTGAAGAAGCACGCCTTCGACAACACCATCACCGAAGACCTGTGGAGCGGCCTCAACGAGGCATCCGGCCTGGCCGTCGGCGTGATCATGGACAGCTGGATCCACCAGCATGGCTACCCGAGACTCCACGTCGAAACCGTCGACGGCGGCCTGAAGATCTCCCAGAGCCGGTTCCTGAGGACACCTGGCGAATCCGACGCGACGCTGTGGCAGATACCCGTGGTGGTCCGAGGGATGAGCAGCGACGGGCCGTTCGACGGGCGGTTCCTGCTCACCGGTCCCGAGGGCTTCGTCGCCGTGGACGGCGAGGTCGAGTGGGTGGTCGGCAACGCCGGCGGCCACGGCTTCTACCGGACCTCCTATGAACCCGCACTGGCGGCATCGATCGTCGAGAACCTGGCCTCTCTCACCGACCTGGAGCGTTTTTGCCTCGCCGATGACGCATGGGCCTTCGTCGAGGCAGGCACCCTGCCCGCATCCGAGTACCTGGAGCTCATCGCCGCCTATCGGGACGAGTCCGAGTCGGAGGTGTGGCAGACCGTCCTCCAGGGCCTCGGATCGGTTCGTCACCACCTGGTCGACGACTCCGACTTGCCGCGCTTTCGGGAGATCGCCTCCGAGATCCTCGACGGGGCGTTTGCCCGGCTGGGATGGGAACCGTCCACCGGCGAGTCGGACCTCACAAGACGCTTGCGCGGCTCACTCCTCTCTGCGCTCGGACGTGTCGCCGAAGACCCGGCGGTCATCGACCGGTCGCGGCGGCTCGCTTCGACCTGGTTGTCCGACCGGACGGCGATCGACCCCGATGTGGCGCAGGCGGCGCTCTTCAACGCCGCTGCCCACGGCGACGACCAGACCTTCGACCGGATCTTCTCCGCCTACCGGAACTCAGCCACACCCCAGGAAGAGGTGAAGCTCCTGCAGGCCCTGTCCTTCTTCGAAGGCGAGAACGCCGTGGACCGAATGCTGGATGCGGTGAAGGACGGCGAAATCCGCACCCAGGACGCCTCCTGGGTGACGGCCAGGCTGTTCCGGGCGCGGACGTCGGGTGAATACGCCTGGCAGCAGGTCCGCAAGCAGTGGAAGACGGTCAGCGAAAAGATGCCCACGATGACGATCCGCAGGCTCATAGAGGGAATACCCGTGCTCTCGGACCCGCGGGTGGCCGCCGACGTGGCTGCGTTCTTCGCAGAGACCCCCATTCCTCTGGCGGCCAAGACCATCGAGCAGAACCTCGAGCGGCTCCATGCCAATGTGATGATGCGCCAGAGAGAGACCGGGCCGCTCGCCGAGTACCTGCGCTCCTGAAATGAGAGTGAGGGGCCCGAAGGCCCCTCACTTCTGATCGGATACCGGTCCTGCTACTGGAGCTCGACCGTGGCGCCAACGCCTTCGAGGACGCCCTTGGCCTTCTCGGCCGCATCCTTGTCCACACCTTCGAGGACTGCCTTGGGGGCGCTGTCCACGAGGTCCTTGGCCTCTTTGAGGCCCAGGCTGGTCAGGGCGCGTACTTCCTTGATGACCTTGATCTTCTCGGCTCCGGCCGCAACCAGGACGACGTTGAACTCGTCCTGCTCCTCGACCGCGGCAGCAGCCTCGCCACCGGCCATCGGCATGGCCATCGCTGCCATGGGGGCGGCGGCGGTCACGTCGAATTTCTCCTCGAAAGCATCGAGGAACTCTTTGAGTTCGAGGACGGTCATCTCCTCGAACACACTCAGCAGTTCGTCTGTCTTCATCTTTGCCATGATTTCATTCCTCCTCGGCCACTTCGGCCGCCTCGGGTTCGACTTCCGCTTCGGCTGCAGGCGCCTCTTCGGGCTCCTCCACGGCAGCCGCCTCAGGCTCCTCCACCGCGGCCACCTCGGCCTCCTCGACGGGAGCCGGCTCCGGCTCCGCGACTGGGACCTCTTCGGCGACCTCGACGGCAGCTGCCTCAGGCTCCTCGACGGGGGCCGTCACGGCCTCCGCGGCAGGCGCCTCTTCGGCGGGTGTCTCTCCCGACTGTTTCTTTTCGAGCAGTTGCGAGAACATCGTTGCGGCATTGCGGGTGAAAGCACCCAGCAGACCGGCCATCTGTGTCGTCGGTGCCTTGAAGACACCGGCGATCTTGGCCAACAGGACGTCACGAGGCTCGATCTCCGCCAGCTTGGAGATCTGCTCGGGGAGGAGAACCTCACCCGAGAGGATTCCCGCCTTGATGACGAGCATCTCGTTGTCCTTGTTGGCGTCCTTCAACACCTTTGCAGTGGATACTGCGTCGGTATTGGCGAACGCGAGCGCGGTCGGGCCCGAAAGGAAGTCTTCCATCCCTTCGATGCCCAGCTCATCGACGGCGAGTTGGGTCAAGGTCATCTTGTAGACCTTGTAGTCCGCACCCGAATCACGCAGCGCACGGCGCAGGGTTTGCACCTGCAGCACGCTCAAGCCGCGGAATTCGGTGACGAACACAGCCCTGGCGCCGTCGATCCGCTCTTTGATCTCAGCAACAGCTCTGACCTTCTCAGGTCTCGGCATACGCTCCTCCTTCAAACAAGCAAAACCCCTCGGCATGAGGACCGGGGGCTCGAAGGAGCCGACCTGCGCTGGGGGGAAAACCCGTTATGCCGAGGCACCAGCGGTCTTGGGCCGAGGATTGGAGTTGCACCGGAAGTGTAAGAGGTGCCCCTGCCGACCACAAACCGGCCCTGGCCGGGTCCTACCGATGCGCTATCCCGCGGATGAAGGCGAAGTCGCTGTGGTCGATCTGAGCGTGCCAGCCTTGCTCGGCGAGCGCGGAGGCGAGTTCGTGGGGCCACCAGAACCGCTTCACGATCGCCCACCGGGTGCCGTCACGAAGGGTTCGTTGGTGGACTTCGTCGCCGGCACGCTCGATCTGGCGCAGTTTGGCCGCGACTGGCCAGTCGGGTGGGCCATGAGCGCTGGCGTGGTCTGGATGAGCATTGTCGATGATCCACACCCGGCCGCCGGGGCGGAGCGCCCTGTCCACGAGGCTCCAAAACGGCTCCCACCGGGCCATCGGCACGTGAGAGATCCAGAATCCGCAGAACACGTTGTCGAAGCGCCGTGGTGGTTGCCAGGTGAAGATGTCGGCGACCAGGCGCTCGACGGTCTCGTGTTTCCGGGCGAGCAGATCCATCATCTCCGGCGAAGAGTCGACGGCGGTCACCCGGGAGGCAGTCTCGAGCAGTTGGCCGGTCCAGTTGCCCGAGCCGGAGGCGATCTCGAGAACGTGACCGGCAGGCGGGTCGGCGGCCAGCCAGCCCCGCACGGCTGCGACATCGGCCTCCCACCGGTCGACGAACTCGTCGCTCAGCCGAAACTCGTGGCGCCGCTCGAGCCAATCGTCGTACTCGCCGGCCCGGGCCTGGTAATAGGCGATCTGGCTGGCGATGAGCGCCTGCGTGTCCATGGCCTGATTCTCCCACTCGAGTCGCCGCCCGACCGGCCCAGCAACGCCTCCCGCCCACAAACCGGGCCGAATTCCACGATTTCCCTGGACACGCGGTCCGCAGAGCGCGACAGTAGGAGACAGATCCGGGGGGTCTCCGGATGAGACTGGGCGGTTCATCAAGACCGCTCCGCCCACGCAACTCGATTTGAGCGACACGGGCCGACAGGCGACCCGCCCGACCCCAGCCCTACCCTGGGGATCGGGAGAGTACGGGCGTCTGGAAGCGGTGGACCTGGCTGACCGGGCCCGTGTGAACTCGGTCGTGTACCCGAGAGACCCCCCTGAACTGGAAACGCCTCCGGATGCACCGGAGGCGTTTCTTCGTGATCGTGCCGGTTCTCAGTGGGCGAGTGCCGCCAGATCTTCGATCTTTGCCACGTCCACCTTCACACCCGGGCCCATCGTCGACGACACCGAGAGCTGCCTGACGAAACGCCCCTTCGACGAGGCGGGTCGCACCCTGGAGATCTCCGCCGCCACCGTGGCGAGGTTCTGGACGAGTTGCTCGAGTTCGAAGCTGACCTTGCCCACCGGGAGATGAACGTTCCCGTAGCGGTCGTTGCGGTACTCGATACGGCCCGCCTTGAACTCGGCGACCGCTTTGCCCACCTCCATAGTGACGGTTCCCGCCTTGGGGTTCGGCATCAGGCCGCGCGGACCAAGCACCCTTCCCAGCTTGCCGACCTCCGACATCATGTCGGGGGTGGCGATGGCGAGGTCGAAGTCGAGCTCGCGTCCGCCCTGGATCTCTTCGACGAGTTCCTTACCGCCCACCAGGTCGGCTCCGGCGTCCTCGGCCTCCTTGTGGCGGTCGGCGGGAGCGAAGACCGCCACCCGCACCTCCTTGCCGGTCCCGTGCGGGAGCGACACCGTGCCACGGACGAGCTGGTCTGCCTTGCGGGGATCGATACCCACCCGGAAGACCGCGTCGACGGTCTCGTCGAACTTGGAGCCCGAGAGGCCCTTCACGAGTTCGAGAGCCTGTGCTGCCGGGTAGGCGGTGTGCTTGTCGTAGCGCTTGACCGCCTCTGTGTAGCGCTTGCCGCGCTGTGCCATCTTCTACCTCCTGTGGTTCTGGCGGCCGGTGCGAAACCGGCCTCCCACTCGTTTGTCTTTCAGCCCTGGACCGTCAACCCCATCGAACGTGCCGTGCCTTCGATGATCTTCATCGCGGCCTCGATGTCGTTGGCATTGAGATCGGTCATCTTCGTTTCGGCGATCTCGCGCACCTGGGCGCGGGTCACCGTGCCGACCTTCTCCGTGTGGGGAACGGCCGAACCCTTCTCCACCCTGGCGGCCTGGCGCAGGAGCACCGTCGCCGGCGGGGTCTTGAGGATGAACGTGAAGGAACGATCCTCGTAGATCGAGATCTCGCAAGGGATGATCGTTCCGCGCTGGCTCCCCGTCGCGTCGTTGTAGGCCTTGACGAACTCCATGAGGTTCACGCCGTGTGGGCCCAATGCCGTTCCCACCGGGGGCGCAGGCGTCGCCTGTCCCGCCGGAAGCTGCATCTTCACGACCGCCGCGAGCTTCTTCCTACCCATCGTGTTTCTCCAGTTACCTGTTTGATTGCTTTGGTCAGCTCTTCTGAATGTCGGCGAACCCCAGTTCGACAGGGGTGTCGCGTCCGAAGATGCTGACCAGGACCGTGACCTTCGACTGGTCGATGTCCATGTCTTCGATCTTGCCGTTGAAGTCGGCGAACGGGCCGGTAACGACCCGGACCATCTCGCCGACCTCCCAGTCGGGCTTGAACCTGGCCTTGGGCTTCTCCGACTCCTTCTGGAATCCGAGGAAGCGCTCGACCTCCCGCCGGGAGAGCGGGGTCGGCTTGTTGCTGCCGCCGACAAAACCGGTGACGCCGGGGGTGTTGCGGACGGCATACCAGGAGTCGTCGTCGAGGGTCATCCGCACCAGGAGATACCCGGGGAAGACCTTCTTGGGAACGGTCACCTTCTTGCCGTTCTTGATCTCGATCACGTCCTCCATGGGGATGTGGACGTCGAAGATGCGATGCTCCATGTGCATCGACTTGATGCGGGTTTCGAGGTTGGCCTTGACCTTGTTCTCGTAGCCGGAGTAGGAGTGGATGACGTACCAGTCGCCCTCCATGTCGTAGGGGCTGAGCCGAACTTCCTCTTCCTCGTCCTCTTGGGCCTCTTCGTCGCCCTCGATCTGGTCGACCATTTCAGCCACGGACGCCCCCGATTACGAACAACACGATCTCTTTGAGGCTGGCGTCGAGGCCGAAGATGATCAGGGTGAGACCGACGCTGGTGATGAGGGTGACGGCGGTGAACGCCACCATCTGGTCGCGGGTGGGCCACGAGACCTTGCGCATCTCGACCCTCACCTCGTGCATGAACTGGGCGATGCGCTTGAAGAACGGTCGCCGTTCGGTGGTCTGGCGGCGCTGCGCAGCCGATGCGGCGGCCTGGGCGCGCGATGCACCTTTGCCCGCGGCCTTCTGCTGCTTCTTCTGAAGCCGCTCTTCCCGTTCCGCCATACGGCGCATTTCTCGGTTCATCGTTTCCTCGCGCTCACGCAGGTATTCAGTTGCTGCAGGGGTGGAGGGACTCGAACCCCCAACCTCCGGTTTTGGAGACCGGCGCTCTAACCAGTTCGAGCTACACCCCTAAGGGGGTTGGCAGAGCGCGCCAGTATAGGTGCCGGTAGGCAACGGGAAAATCCTGCAGCCCCGTGCTGATACAGAGATTACTGCGGTGTCAGGAGCAAAGTCGAAGCGACGCACACGGTGCCCGCCGCCGCCAGCGTCAGGGACGCCTCCCCGGCCGCCACATCCCCGGCCACCTCTGCGCCCACCCCGGGCCTGAGAGGGGCCCGGTAGCGGAACTTGGCTGCGGCGAGCGGGTGATCGCCACTGCGATGGCGGGCCGCCGCCTGGCAGATCCACGCCGACTGCAACAGACCGTGGACCACCACCCCGGGAAGGCCGGCGACGACGGCCGCCTGGTGATCCCAGTGGATCGGGTTGAAGTCCCGCGATGCTCCGGCGTAGCGGACCAGGTCCGAGCGGGAGGCGCTCCGTCTCAGCGGGGCGTCGCCGCCCGCGACGAGAGGATCGTTCGGTCCGCTCTCGTCGGGTGCCGGCTCGGGTTCCTCGGCCGTCCCGGTTCCCGGCGCCCCGGCGCCCGACATCAGGAAA
>JBFGRR010000044.1:0-9441 GCA_041567215.1 Acidimicrobiia bacterium
CACCCAGTCGATCATCGTCTTGCCGGCGATCGCCACGGTGGCCTTGTCGACTCCCATCCGGCTGCTGCGGCCTCCGGCGAGGATGACGCCGATCACGTGCGTCCCTCCAAGAACACCTTGACCCGGTCTGCCACCTCGACGGGGCGGTGGTAGTAGATCTCCAACTCGGCGACGCCACGGAAGGGCCGGGGGATCCGGTTGCCCTCGGCGGTGGCTGCGACGACGGGGATTCCCTTGGCCGCCGCGTATCCGGCGGGGATGCCGATCCCGTAACGGTCGATCAGGTCGATCAAAAGCACGTCGGCCCGGTCGACCATCTCGAGCAGTTTCTTGTTGGCTTCGGCCGGGCTGAACCCCACCGCCCCCCACTGCTCGAGGTCCTTGGCGGGGCAGAGCACCTGCAGGCCCTTCGACTCGAGTTCCCTGATCAACTGCTCGGTGTGTGATCGCTCGGGGCTGCGCGTCGATGGCCCGACCAGGACGACGGTCGGCGTCACGGGTTTGGCCTGACGAGCCCTCTTGGTGACCCGGTATCCGGCCCAGAGCAGGGTGGATGCCACGAGAAGCGAGATGGCGAACGCTCCCGCCTCGCCCAGGAACCCGAGACCGCTCCCGCCCCAGGCAGCGGCGAAGGCGCCGGCGACGATCAGGGCGTTGCCGACGGCGATGCTGCGGTTGGCGGTCCAGAAGCGGAAGATCCCCACAATCGCCAGCAGTGCGAGGATCGTTCCGAACCCGGCGCCGCCGATCAGCGCCAGAAGCCGGGGACCGACTGAGAAGTCCTCGCCGAAGATGTCGTGCGGTATCCCCGCCGCCGGCAGGGGGTTGGTGAACGGGGTGGTGGTGACCAGTGTCACGGCCAGCGCCGACAGGGCGCCGACGATGCCGAAGGTGATGTGTCCCAACCTGCGACCGAGAACGAGGAAGGTCGATCCGAGCGCCAGGAACGGCACGTTGATGACCGCCCCGAACAGGAAGAAGACCCGGTAGTTGAATCCGTTCCATCCGCTCGCCAGGGCAGCTGCCAGTGCCCAGGTCGCCACTGCGAACATGCCGATGCCTGCCGCATAGGCGGCGACGTGCGGACGGGGACGGCGCCCGAAGTCCAGGACGAGGTCGACCGTGAAAACGGTGGCCACCAGCGCGGCCAGGGCAGCGAGGATCAGATCCATGCAGGTGCGACGCTAGGCGCTCTGACGGACAGACGCGATCTCCATGGGGTCAAGCCTTGAAAACGGCCGCGTCTTCGATCTTCACCCACACGCGCTCGCCTGCCTGCAGGCTCGGCACCGGTCCCAGGCGGGAGCGGATGAGCGTGCCGCCCGGCATCATCACCGTGACCAGCTGGTCGTGCCCGAAGAACTCCCGGCTGCGGACCACCGCGTCGCCGTCCGGGTCCGGCAGCAGCTGCACGGCCTCGGGCCTGACCATCACCTGTACCGGCCCGGAGAGGTCGGTCGCGAATGTGCCGAAAGGGGTCACCACCCTGTTGGCGGAGGCATGGCCCTCGACCAGGTCGGCATCGCCGAGGAAGGAGGCCACCCAGGCGTCGGCCGGCTTCATGTAGAGGACGTCGGGAGGTGCGGCTTGCACCACCCTTCCCTGCCTCATCACCGCGACCATGTCGCTCATCGCCAGCGCCTCCTCCTGATCGTGGGTGACGAACACCGCCGTTATCCCTGCGGCCGTGAGGATCGAGCGGAGCTCCCTGCGAACCCGGTCCCGCAAGGTGGCGTCGAGGTTGGAAAACGGCTCGTCGAGGAGGATCACCTCTGGGCCGGGAGCCAGAGCGCGCGCCAGGGCGACCCGCTGCTGCTGGCCACCGGATAGCTCGTGCGGCATGCGGTCCTCGAGCCCTGCCAGGCCAACCAACTCGAGGGTCTCGGCGACCCTCCGTCGGTCGGCCTTCTGGAGCCCGTAGGCCACATTGCGCCCCACGGTCATGTGCGGGAAGAGCGCATAGTCCTGGAAGACCATCCCGATCCGTCGTCTCTCGGGTGGCACGTCTACCTCGGGTCCGACCACCCGCCGGCTCTTGACCTCGACGGTGCCGGAGTCGGGCTTGACGAACCCGGCGATCACCCTGAGGGCCGTCGTCTTCCCGCAGCCGCTCGGTCCGAGCAGGGTGAGCAGACTCCCATCCCAGACGTCGAGGCTGAAGTCCTCGAGGGCGACCGTGCCCTCGAAGGCCTTCGACAGGCCTCTCGCCCGTATCGCCAGATTGTCAGTCGTGAAGCCCACGGATGGTCACCAATGCCAGCGGAACTGCGGAGACACCCAGTAACACCAGTGCCGCCGCGCTCGCCCGAGTGTAGAAACCCTCTCCTGTGGCCGCCCACACCCTGATCGCCAGTGTCTCGAAGCCGGTTGGCCTGAGCAGCAGTGTCGCGGGCAACTCCTTCATCGCCGTGAGGAACACCAGCACGGACCCGGCGAGCAAGCCCCTCCCGACCAGCGGCAGCGTGACTCGGGCAAAGGTCACGGACGGCGATTTCCCGAGGCTGCGGCTCGCCTCCTCCAGGCTGGGAGGCACCCGTCGAAGCGAGTCCTGGGCGCTGCCCACCGTCTGGGGCAGGAACATCGAGGCGTAGGCGATCACCAGGAGCGCCACCGTCTGATAGAGGGGGTTCGCCAGTGTGAGTGCGAGTGTGACCATTGCCAGGCCAAAGGTGATGTGGGGGAGGGCGTAGGTCGACCACACCCCGGTCTCGATCGCGGCGGCGCCGCGCCCCGATCCACGCACTGTCACGTACGCGATGGGGAGGGCCGCCAGCGCGGCCACTGCGGCCGCACCTGCCGACACACCGATGGATCGGGCGGCTTCCAGCCACGGTGCGAAGACGACCGCCCCCGAAGTCACGCCCCGGATCAGCCACGAGACCAGCACTCCCGTGGGTATCACCAGAGAGACCATCGAGACGGCTCCCACGAGCAGCCAGGCGGCTGCCGCTGCCGGCGCCCGCAGGTGGATTCGCTCCGGGCGCCTCGGGGCCCGAACGGAGTGGTAGGCGGCGCGCGACCTGGTTCGCCGTTCGAACCAGACGATGGCCAGGGCGATGAAGATGAGGAACAGCGCCAGGGTCAGCGCCGGGCGCCGGTCGATCCTGCCCTGGTACTGGGCGTAGATGGCACGCGTGAAGGTGTCGAACCGAAGCAGGGAGACAGCCCCGAAGTCGCTGACCGTGTACAGCGAGACCAGGAGGCCCGAGGCGGCCAGAGCCGGCCTCAGCAGAGGCACCGTCACCGTGAAGAACACCCTCAGCCGGGAGGCGCCCAGTCCCCTCGCAGCTTCCTCGAGTGCCGGGTCGAGCTTCCGGATCGCCGGCACGACGGCCACGTGCACGAATGGCACCGAGATCACCGTGAGGGCCAGCCAGGCGCCCCAGAACCCGGTGAGTTGGGGGACCGGCCCCGATCCCAGGCGCGACATCAGTTCGCTGAGAACTCCGGACGGCCCGGTCGCACCGAGCAGGGTGAGAGCCACGACGTAGGACGGGATCACCAGCGGGATCGCCACCAGGATCGACGCGATGCGCCGGCCCGGGAGGTCTGTGCGGGTCGTGAGCCACGCGGTGACCACCCCGATCGCGGTGGCCGCCGCATTCACCGCCCCGGCCAGCACCAGCGTGTTGAAGGTGAGTTGCAGTAGGCGGGAGGCCGGTACCGCGCCCACGAGTCCGTCGGAGAGGGCCTCGACGAGCAGCGTCCCGACTGCCAGCACGGAGGGTGCCAGAGCGATGAGCGCCAGGATCCACCACCGTGCCGCAGGCTGCTCCGACCGGGCCGGCCGGCGGACGGCGGTGGCGAGGTCCATCAGAGGAGGCCGGCCTCCGTGACGAGGTCTGTGGCCCGGTTGAGCACCTCGGCGAGCCTCGAGAGGTCGATGTCCGGTGGGGCGAGCGAGTCGAGTGCGGGTAGGCCGGGAGCCGGGGCGATGCCCTCGACCATCGGATACTCGAAGGTGACCTCCGAGAAGTAGGTCTGCGCCTGATCCGACAGCAGGAACTCGATGAAGCGGGCTGCAGTCGCGGCCTGATCGGAGTTGGAGAGGATCCCGGCTCCTGCCGGCATGACGAGGCTTCCGGCGTCGCCGGCCGAGAAGAAGTGGTTTGCGGCGTTCAGGCCGGCCCCCTCGGCCTGCAGGCGGAGGAGGTAGTAGTGGTTGACGAGGCCCGCCTGGATCTCGCCGGCATCCACCGCGGCGACGATTGCCGAATTCTTCGGGTAGTCGAGCGGATCCTGGCCGTCGAGAGAACGCAGCCACTCGAGGGTGGCCCCTTCGCCGCGCTCGAGGATCATCGCTGCGACGAAGGCGAGAAACGACCCGTTGGTGGGCGCCACGCCGATGCGGGCATCCAGTTCGAGGAGGTCGTCGATCGACGCCGGCAGTGCGTCGGCAGCGATCTGCTGGGTGTTGTAGACGAGCACCCGCACCCGGCCCGAGGTGCCCACCCATCGGCTCTCCGGGTCGCGGAACCGCTCCGCAACCAGTTGGGTGACGTCGGATGGAAGCCGGCTGAGGAGGCCGGCGACCGCCCCGAGTGAAGCGGGGTCCTGGGCGAAGAACACGTCGGCGTCGGTGGCGTCGCCTTCGGCAAGGAGGGTGGCGGCCAGCTCGGCGCTGTCCCCGTATCGGACCTCGACGTCGATGCCGGTGAGTGTCTCGAACTCGGTGATGAGTGGACCGATCAGATCCTCGGAGCGGCCGGAGTAGACGATCAGAGGTCCGTCGCCTTCGACGTCGGTACCGCAGGCTGCCAGCACCAGCGCGGAGACGATCAGAAGAGAGAGGAGGGTCTTTTTCATGACGGGTTTCCTGGCGGGCAAATTACTAAACACTATGCCGGTAGTGCAAAAGGACCCTCCGGCTCAGGCCCCGGCGACCAGGAGGGGGATCTCCACCTCGGCCGGATCGAGTCCGCCGTGGTAACCGACCATCCGTTTGTCGAATCCACGAGGCAGGAGAACGCAGCCTGCGGGGGCGAGGAGCACCCGGTCGGGTGCGCGCTGGGCCAGCTCCGGGTGGGGCATCCCTTCCCCGTAGTCGGGCTCCGCGACGACGGTTGCGCCGACCTCGGTGGCAAGGGCTTCGATCTTGGAAGTCTCGCCGCGCACACCGACGCCACGGGGGTCCCCGAAGAACACGAGGTCGTCGTACTCGGCGTCCCGGATGAGGATCTTGTCATCGGGCGCCACATCGACCATCCCGTGGTCGGCGGTCCCGACGGCGACGGCACCGGAGGGCAGTCGCAGCGCCAGCCGTTCCCACGCCGCGTCCACGAGGCGAAGCGCTGTCGAGTACTCGGGCGACTCCATCCCGTAGACGTGGGCGGCGAAGTCGACCTCCGGGAAGTAGGTGAACACCAGCCTGCCCGGCCGGGCCGCCAGTTCCACGGTCGCCCGGATCCTGTCTTCGACCGAGTAGACGCCCTCGAAGCGGCATCCCCGGTAGAGCGCCCTGGACAGGGGGGTGCCTTCGAAGTTGCCGGGTTGGACGGTCACCGGCTCACGACCCGCATCGGCCAGCCGTTCCCAGAGATTCGGCCCCGGCAGGAGACTGCCCGTGTCGAACTCGACCGGCGTCCCCGTGGGAGTCACCCACTTGAGGGTGTTCACCACCTTGCCCAGGGCGGGGATCCACATCAGGTGGGCGATCACGCCGTGGGTGCGTGGCGAGTGCCCGGTCGCCACGGTGGCCATGCTCACGGTCGTGGTGGTCGGGAACGGCGCCTCGAGGGGGGTGTGACTGGAGTCGAGCAAGTTGGCGGCAGCCGGGTGGCCGAGCTGTCGGTGACCGAGCCCGTCGAAGAGGACGAGCACGTAGGACCTGGCTTCGGGGATTGCGGACGGGTCGTCCAGGCCGGGAGTGGGGGACTTCCCGACGAGGCGGTGTTCCAGCTCGGCGACCAGGTTGACGAGTCCGTTGGGCACCGCGCTCAGCCTACGGGGATGAAGTACTGGGTCGTGTGTCATGGGTATTGGGTTGAACCCGAAACTCAGAACCAAAGGCCCTCCTACCTCCCGGCCTGCGGCCGGCAGGGACCTTCCTCCCTCGCTTCGCTCCGGAGGACAAGTCCCCGTAACTCATGACCTCCAACCTCTCGGAGACCCGGTTGGGCGCGTCGCCGTTTCCCATTCCTATACTCGCCGCCGGTCGACCGAGGGCACTTTGTGAGCGCGTACTTCCAGGACTACATCACAGTCGGGGTGTTTGCAGCCGTCGGCGTTCTGCTGGTTCTGGCGCTTCTCGGCGTCGCCGTCATCCTCCGGCCCACCAACCCCACCGCCGCCAAGAGCCTCACCTACGAGTGCGGTGTCGACCCGGTTGGCAGCGGTTGGAGCCAGAGCTACGTCCGCTATTACATCTTCGGCCTTCTCTTCGTGATCTTCGACGTCGAGGCGGTCTTCATCTTCCCGTGGGCGATCATCCTCGAGAAGCTCGGGTGGTTCGGCCTCGTCGAGATGTTCTTCTTCATCTCGGTTCTCCTGCTCGGCCTGATATACGCGATTCGCAAGGGCGTGCTGCGGTGGGAGTAGTCGAGAAGTTCGGCATGCCGAAGCCGGTGTCGTGGCTGCTCAACTGGTCGCGCAAGTACTCGTTGTGGATGTTCCAGTTCGGCCTGGCCTGCTGCGCCATCGAGATGATGGCCGCCTCCGGACCGCGCTACGACTTCATGCGGTTCGGCATCATCCCCCTCCCCGCCTCGCCCCGCCAGGCCGACCTGATGGTCGTGGCCGGCACCGTCACCGACAAGATGGCCCCATCCGTCCGCAGGCTCTACGACCAGATGCCCGACCCCAAGTACGTGATCTCGATGGGGTCGTGTGCCAACTGCGGCGGGCCCTAGTGGGATTCCTACTCCGTGACCAAGGGCGTCGACCAGTTGATCCCGGTCGACGTCTACGTGCCCGGATGCCCGCCTCGCCCCGAGGCCCTGCTGGACGGCATCGTCATGCTCCAGAAGAAGATCCAGGGCGAGGACATGAAAGAGAAATGGAACCGGCGTGACCGTGAGCCAGTCTGAGATGACACTCGAGGAGTACGCCGGCGCCGTGGCCGAGGCGGTGGGAGGCACCGCGGCGGTCGCTTTCGGGTCGGTCAATATCTCTGTCTCTCCCGACGGCTGGGTCGAGGCAGCCACCAAGCTGCGCGACGACTTCGGCCTGATGTTCTTCTCCTGGCTGTCGGCCATCGACTGGTCGAACGAGGTGGCCGCCGGCGACCCGCTCCAGGAGCCGGTCGAGGAGCGCTACGAGGTGCTGTGCCTGGTGGGGGACCTGACCGAGGGTCGCCGGGTGACCTTGTCGACCGAGTTGTCGAAGGAGTCGCCATCCCTCGACACCCTGACCGGCGTGTATGCCGGCGCCGACTGGCACGAGCGCGAGGCCATGGACATGTTCGGGATCGAGTTCGACGGCCATCCCTACCCGAAGAACCTCTATCTGCCCGACGGCTTCCAGGGCCACCCCCTCCGCAAGTCCTATCCCCTCGTCAGCCGGGAAGTGAAGCCCTGGCCCGGGACCGTCGACGTCGAAGGCATGCCCGGCGACGAGCCCTCGACAGAGAACCCGGAGGCCTGAGGTGACGACGATCAGGCCCGAAATCGCCCGCCACCTCTCCGAGGTCGCAGTCTCGGTCGAACTCGAGACCGAGGACATGACCCTCAACATCGGGCCCCAGCACCCTTCCACGCACGGGGTGCTCCGCCTGGTCGCCCGCATCGACGGCGAGCGCGCCTACGACGTCAAGCCGGTCATCGGCTACATGCACCGGGGCTACGAGAAGCTCGCCGAGGTGCGGACCTACGCCCAGATCACCGCCCTCATCAACCGCATCGACTGGGTCTCCGGCTACGCCAACGAGATCCCGTTCATCGTGGCCGCCGAGAAGTTGATGGAGGTGGAGGTCCCCGAGCGGGCGCAGTACATCCGGGTGATCCTCACCGAGATGGCCCGCATCTCCAACCACCTCGTCTTCATGGCCTCCTACCCGCTGGAACTCGGTGCCGCCACCCCGCTCTTCTTCGCCCTCAGAGAGCGCGAGCGGGTCCTCGACCTGATCGAGGGAGTCACCGGCGGACGCTTCCACCCGAACTTCAACCGGATCGGCGGGGTCAAGCCCGCTGCCGGTGCCGGGGCGACCATGAAGAAACTGGTCCAGGACCTCCCCAAGGGCTTCTTCGAGGAGACCAAGCTGGCCATGCAGAAGGTCCGCGAATCCTGCGACGAACTCGAGGCCCTGGTCGCCGGGAACGAGATCATCCTCGCCCGCACCAAGGGCATCGGGGTGCTGCCACCGGAGATCGGCGCCGCCTACGGCGTGTCCGGGCCCAACTTGCGGGCCTCGGGGGTCGGTTTCGACCTCCGCAAGGTCGAGGACTACCTGCCGTACGACGAGTTCGACTTCGACGTGGCCATCGGCGAGAACGGCGACTGCTGGGACCGGTGGTGGGTGCGGCTCGAGGAGATCCGCCAGTCGGTGAAGATCGTGCTGCAAGCGATCGACGGCATCCCTTCCGGCCCTCTTCAGGCCAAGGTGCCCAGAATCATCAAGGTCCCTGCCGGCGAGACCTACGTGCGGGCC
Source organism: Acidimicrobiia bacterium (assembly GCA_041567215.1). Classification (GTDB taxonomy): domain Bacteria; phylum Actinomycetota; class Acidimicrobiia; order Spongiisociales; family ZC4RG35; genus JBFGRR01. The sequence continues at coordinate 8,585 of JBFGRR010000044.1, forward strand.
GAGAACCCCAAGGGGGAGATGGGCTACTACCTGGTCTCCGACGGCGGGCTGGGCCCATACCGCTGCAAGATCCGGTCGGCCTCCTTCTCCAACATCAGCTTCCTTCCCTGGGTGCTGGAGGGGGCCCTCGTGCCCGACATCATCGCCGTGATGGGCTCGCTGGACTTCGTGTTGGGGGATGTGGACAGATGAGCGCCCTCCTCGACAACTTCTGGATCCTGCTGGCCCTCAAGGTTGCGATCATCGGCGCACTCATCCCGGCCGCGGGCCTGCTGATCGGGTTCGCCGAACTCAAGCTCTCGGCCAAGATGCAGGCCAGGGTCGGTCCCTACTTCGCCGGTGGCCGGTGGGGCTGGGCCCAACTGCTCGCCGACGGGATCAAGTTCTTCCAGAAAGAAGACCTGGTGCCGGCAGATGCCGACCGCCCGGTCTTCAAGGCCGCCCCGATGCTGGTGTTCATGGGCACCGTCGCCCTGTTCGTGGTGATCCCGTTCGGGCCGGGTCTGACGGTCCGCAACCTCGACATCGGGATCTTCTACGCCCTGGCGATCTCGTCGATCTCCACCATCGGCGTGCTGATGGCCGGCTGGTCGTCGGCCAACAAGTACTCGCTCATCGGGGGCTTGCGCGCCGCAGGGCAGCTGATCGCCTACGAGTTGCCTCTGGTCCTCGCGGTGGTCGGCGTGGTGATCATGGCCGGGACGATGAGCCTCGACGGAATCGTCAAAGCCCAGGCCGAATGGTTCGGGGCGGGCGGCATCGGGTTGCCTTTCGCCATCCCGCAGATCGTCGGTTTCGTGATCTTCATGATCGCCGCCCTCGCCGAGTTGACCCGCACCCCCTTCGACATGCCGATC
>JBFGRR010000045.1:0-9194 GCA_041567215.1 Acidimicrobiia bacterium
GCGGTGGTGTGGGGAACCGTGATCATGACGGTCACCGGGTTCATGCTGTGGAACCCGATCGCCACGGTTCGCATCCTCCCGGGTCAGTTCGTCCCTGCCGCCAAGGCTGCCCACAGCGGTGAGGCGCTCCTGGCCGTGCTGGCGATCCTGGTCTGGCACATCTACAACGTTCACATTCGCCACTTCAACAAGTCGATGTTCACCGGCTACCTGAGCCGCAAGGACATGGAGCGCTATCACCCGCTCGAATTGGAGCGTCTGGAAGCGGGCGAACCCGCCCCGGAGCCCGAAGCTCTGCGGAAGAAGCGTTTCCTGCCGGTATACGGCGTGGTCGCTTCTGGTCTTCTCGTCGGCATCTACTTCTTCATCACCTTCGAGCAGACCGCAATCTCCACCATTGCACCGCCCGAGACGGTGAAGGTGTTCGTGCCGGCACCGACCGTCACCATCCCGCTTCGTCCCGTGGCCACGACTGCTGCCCCCACGACGACACTCGCCGGCCAGGTGGACTCCTGGGATGCGACGATCGGCCCGCTGTTCGCCTCGGCCTGTGCCGGGTGCCATGGTGCCACCGCTCTGGGAGGCCTCGACGTCTCCACCTACGAGTCGTTGCTGGCCGGCGGCAACTCCGGGTCGGCCGTGGTGCCTGGCGATGCAGACGCCTCTCTCGTGGTCGAGATCCAATCGGCCGGCGGTCATCCGGGTCAGTTTGACGACGGTCAGATCGCCCGGATCATCGAATGGATCGACTCCGGCGCAGCCGAGAACTGATCCCGGCTAGTAGCCCGACGCCCGGGTGTGGCACTGTGAACAGGGAATGGTCTCCCAGGCCCGTCCGATTTCCACCGGGTGGATGAAGTCCAATCCGCCCACGCGGGAGTCGATTTCGCCGAGATCGTCGGTCGGCCCCTGGGCGACGATCACATGGCAGGTGTCGCATGCGATGGGGAGGCTCACCCCGGTGGCGGTGACCTGTTCGTTCCCATGGCAGCGGAAACACCCGTGATTGACGAAGTGGCTGAGGTTGTTGGTTCTCGATCGATAATCCGTCGAGTACTCGGGGAAGAAGTTTGCCTTGTAGATACCGATCAACTCGTCCTTCGCCCGTTGGATCTCACCGGCGAGCGCACCAACCTGCTCGGGGTATTCCGTGTTGTAGAACACATCGATGCCGACGGCGATGGCAGCCTCGGCCTCCGCGTAGGAGGCGTAGTCGGCGTTCAGAAGATCGACACCGAGTTTGCGGATGAACGGGAGATCCCGAGAGATCCGTCCGGTGGAAAGGGCCAGGTTCATCGACACCGCCGGCGGCGTGAAGTCGTGGCTGGGCCGGTTGTGACAGTCCATGCAGTCGAAAACCCGCTTCTCCGTGGCAGGGTCGTCGGGGTCGGGGTATTCCTCGAAGGGGTCGGCGTAGGTGGTCGAGTTCCCGTCGGGTGAGGTCACCCGGAACCAGGGAATCTCGTTGCGATCGTGGTCCAGTGCGATGTATTCCACGACGTTGTTGGTGGCCATGTGCCAGTGGATGCCTTCGAGGGCCCCGGTCCGCGGATTTCCACCGCCGATGTTCATCAGGAGGCTGACCGTCCACGGCGTGTTTGCCTCATCGGTGCGGTAGTAGTTCTTGGTGACGAGTTTCTGCCCATAGAACTGCGCCGGCCAGTGGCACTCTTCACAGGTCTCCTGAGCAGGGCGCAGGTCTTCGATAGGTGTGGGAATCGGCCGGGGGAACGAGTCGGTGGCGACCGCAACCACCTGGCGGATCCCGTCGATCTTCGCCTGCACCCAGAAACCGGCTCCGGGTCCGATGTGGCACTCGACGCATGGAACGCGGGCGTGGGCGGAGTTGGCATACGCGACGTTCTGGGGGTCCATGACGTGGCATGCCGAACCGCAGAACTCCGACGAGTCGGTGGTCTCGTAGCCCTTGAATCCGGCAAAGGCGAAGACGACGACGAATACGGACGTGAAACCCAGGAAGAGCCAGAGGTTTCGCATGTAGCGCGGGTTCGAGGGCTCGATCGTGAACCGGAAGCGGACTTCCTCGCCTCGACGGCGGGCCTGTCGGATCTGGATCCTGATCGAGAGGATGAAGAGGACGGCCCCGACGAACCCGACCAACGGGGCGCCAACGAAACCGATGATCGACCTGTAGGGGTTGTCGACCTCGGAGGTGAAATCGACGACCACCAGGATCACGAATGCCAGGAACCCGGCAGCCATCAGCGCTCCACCGAGCGAGGTCAACCAGTGCCGGTACAGGCTGCGTACCTCGAGTTCTGGCTTTCCGTGTGGCGTCGATCCGGGTTCGCGTTCACTCATCCCATGACCTCCTAGGGATCGCACGATATCCCTGCGATGGGGTACCTCGACACGGGCCGGAAGTCAGTTTTTGAGTCCAAATGACAGTGCGTTGTCGCCTTAGGCCTCTGGAAACCCATGTCCGCTGGACGTCTGATGAGGGCAGCCGACTCCCAAGAGGTTTCTCATGCATTACCAGGTCAAGCGCACGGAGCGGGGCGAATGGGTGATGGACGGCGTCTGGAAGCGCGGTCAAGCCGTACTCCTCGACCCGCTCCTCAACAAAGGAACCGCCTTCTCCTACGAGGAGAGGGAGGTCCTCGGCATCGAGGGGATGCTGCCTCACCAGATCACCACCGAGGAGGAGCAGGTCTCTCGCGCCTACCAGCACATCGTTGCCAAAGGCGACAACCCGCTCGAGAAGTACGTGGGGATGGTGTCCCTGCAGGACCGGAACGAGACTCTCTTCTATCAGATAATGGCAAGCCACGTGGCCGAGTTGACACCGATCGTCTACACGCCGACGGTCGGCGATGCCGCGGTCAAGTTCAGCCATCTGTTCAGGCGCGGCCGTGGTCTTTGGATCACGCCCAACCACAAGGGACGGATGCATCAGATCCTCTCGCACGTTCGCAACGACGGGGTACGGCTGATCGTCGTCACCGACAACGAGCGGATCCTCGGTCTCGGCGATCAGGGCGCTGGCGGAATGGTCATCCCGATCGGGAAGCTGGCCCTCTACACCCTTGGCGCCGGCATCCATCCGGCGTTCACCCTGCCGATCAGTCTGGACTTCGGCACGGACAACGAGGGGCTGCTCGCGGATCCCTTGTACGTCGGATGGCGCGGCAAGCGGGTCCGCGGCGAGCTGTATCAGGAGTTGATCGCCGAGTTCATCGACGCAGTCAAGCGCCGCTGGCCCGAGGCCCTCCTGCAGTGGGAGGACTTCAAGAAGGCGAACGCCTTTGCGCTCCTCGACCGCTACCAGGACGAGCTTCCCTCATTCAACGACGACATCCAGGGAACAGCTGCCGTGACCACCGCCGGCGTGGTGTCCTACTGCCGTGCGGTGAACCAGAAACTCGAAGATCAACTGTTCGTGCTCTACGGGGCCGGTGCAGCGGGGGTAGGCATAGCCAGGCTGCTCAGGCACAAGCTGGAGGAGGCCGGTATTTCGGGCCCGGATCTCCATCGCAAGGTGATTCTCTTGGACAGTCATGGGCTGGTCACGGACGATCGCGAGGATCTCGAGGCCTTCAAGCGTGCGGTTGCATGTCCGGCCGAGCTCGCCGATGAATCTGGTGTCGGGGCGGGGGCCGATCTGGTCGCTGTGATCGAGAAGATGAAGCCGACCGTCCTCATCGGTACCACCGGTCAACCAGGTGTGTTCACCGAGTTGGTGCTCAAGACCCTCGGCGTGCACGCCGAGCGTCCCTTGGTGATGGCTCTGTCCAACCCGACGAGCATGTGTGAAGCGATCCCGTCGGACATCGCCAACGCGACCGATGGCCGGGCGTTCATGGCCACCGGGAGTCCGTTCGATCCCGTCGCATTCGGGGGTCGGATGCTCCCGGTCAGCCAGTGCAACAACGTCTACATCTTCCCCGGTGTGGGCCTCGGAGCGATTGTGGCAAAGGCTCGAAAGGTCACCGAGTCGATGTTCGGGGCGGCGGCGGATGCTTTGGCGATGCAGGTGCACGAGTCCGACATCGCCGCCGGCAGGCTGTATCCGCCGCTCGCCGATCTGCGGAAGGTCACCCGCAAGGTCGCCGGCGCGGTTGCTGCGGAGGCGAGTCGGTGTGGAGCTGCCAGGCCTATGACCGAAGAGGAGATCGAAGCCGGCCTCGATGCCCAGATCTGGGACCTCCGTTATCCGCGGCTGATCCCCGTCTGACCGACGGGCCGGTGCGGTTCTCCCGCTTTTTTTCGAACGCGGGTCGGAAACATCGCGTATCGTTTCTCTTAGGCGAAACAGAGGGCTTCGGGAAGGCTCTCTTGCGGCATATCTAGGAGGCGGTGTATGAAGGGCGCGCTCGACTCTGCTGCGCGGCTGTTGTTCCGTTCGGCTCTCGTCATCTTCCTGGTGACGATCGTCATCGGGATCCTCAACGGGCTCGACATCTGGGCCCCCGAGCGTCAGATGCTCCTGACCCATGTCCACGCCGGGACACTCGGCTGGATCACCATGTCGGTGATCGGGGTGGCCTTGCTCATGTTCGGCAAGGATGCTCCCGAGGGGGTGGTCCGCTCCGGTACCCGGCTTGCCCAGGGGGTGGTTGGCGCCACCGTCCTCTATGTGATCGCTTTCGCCTCCACCACCGGTGTGTTCCGCCCCATTGCAGGCACCCTGATGCTGGCAGCGGTGATCTGGGCGCTCGTGTGGGTGTTCGGTCGGCGCAAGTCCACACCCTCGACCATCCCGACGGTGGGCATGTTGCTCGCTCTGGTGTCCCTCGGCATCGGCGCCGTGCTCGGCGTGTTGCTCGGGCTCTTCATCGCCAACGGCTCTCTCCCGGGTCTCAGCACCGAGACGGCCCAGAGCATCGCCGGGGCTCATCCGCCGGCCATGCTCATCGGATACCTGGTCCTCGCAGCGGTCACCATCGCCGAATGGCTGCTGGTCAAGGACCCGAAGCCTGCCGCCGAGAGCAAGTCGGGTCTGGCCGTGGTCTACGGGCTGTTCCTCTCCGGGTTGCTCTTCAACGTGGCGTTCATCGCCGAGATCGACGCCCTGGTCCAGGTTGCTTCGCTTCTCGAGGTGATCGGGATCGTGATATTCCTGGTCCGCATGTGGGGCCACCTGAAGCCGGATGCGTGGAAGGGTGCCGGTTCGGGGGTGTTCGCCCGGATGTCCGTGGTCTATCTGGCGGTTGGCATCGGTCTGCTGGTCTATCTGGTCCAGCTGTTCGTCAGTGGCGAGCTCGATCCCGAGACGGGGGAAGGGAATCTCGGCGTCCTGCTGGCTTTCGATCATGCCTTGTTCATCGGGGCGATGACCAATGCGCTCTTCGGGACCATGGCCAGGCGGGTCGCCTATGACGGGATGGTCAGGCTGACCGTCTGGGGCGTGAACGTGGGTCTGGCCGGGTTCTTGATCGGGCTCGTAGCGGAGTCCACGGTCCTCAAGCGGATCTCGACCCCTGTGATGGGTGTGGCGTTGATGCTCGGGATCTACCTGTTCTTGACGAGGCGGGAGGCGGTGACATCCTCCGCCTGAGGGCGCTGACGCTGCTCGTCGTGGTGGCAACGTTGTCGGCGTGCGGCCAGTCGGATGCTTCCGATCCGGACTGGGTTGCCGCGCGGGAGATCTATGCCACCTGCGCGGCCTGCCACGGCAAAGGTGGCGAGGGTGGGGTTGGTCCTGCCCTCGCCACAGTTCGAGAGACGTTCCCCGACTGCGAGGAGCACAAGAAGTGGATCGCGCTCGGCTCGGCCCGCTGGAAAGAGGAAGTCGGTCCCAGCTACGGCGCATCGGGGAAGACGATCGAAGGAGCGATGCCCGCCTTCGACTCGATGTCGGCGACGGCGTTGAGCCAGATCGCGGTGTACGAGCGGGTGCGGTTCGGAGGCGGTGGACTGGACGCCGAGCGAGCGGCCTGCGGGCTGCCTGGACCCTGAGTCGGCGGGTCTAGACCTCGTTCAGGAGGCCCGTGGTGACGTCGTAAACGAAACCGCGGATCGCGTCCTTGTGGGGAATGAACGGCGTCACGTGGATACGTTTGATCGACTGGGTCACGTCGGCGAACGGGTCGGTGAACGACTCGAGGGACCAGCGGGGCTTGACTCCCAACTCGGCTTCCAGGTCTGCTTTGAAGGCGTCCTCCGTGACCTTCTGAAGACCACAGTCGGTGTGGTGCAGCAGGATGATCTCCCGGGTGCCCAGTGCACGTTGGGAGAGGCACAATGAGCGGATCACGTCGTCGGTGACCACGCCGCCGGCGTTGCGAATGATGTGGGCCTCACCGTTGGCGAGCCCGAGGATCTGGAACACGTCCATACGGGAGTCCATACATGCCACCACTGCAACCTTGCGCGTCGGCGCCACCGCCAGTTCGGCGCCCTGAAAGTCCTTCGCGAACCGTGCGTTGTTGGCGACGAATTCCTCTGCGTTGGATGTGAATCCGGATGTCATCGCCACATCATGCCAGCCCGGTGTCCGCTGCATCCTCGAGGCGTGCGGCGACATCGGCCATGGTCTCCTCCGAGAACGGGCCAGAGGTCAAGACGCCCGATTTGGCCTGCTCGACCGCCCCCGAGATCTTGTCCCTTTGGTCCCGCACGTAGGCGGCGTCTACGACGTCTCCATGGCCCGGGACCACCGGGCCACGCAGAGAGAGAATCATGCGATCCAGGGTGTTGACCCAGGCGATGGGGAACCCGTCGCCGAAGTACGGGTCGGCTCCCTCTTCGACCAGATCGCCCGCGAAGACAACGTCGTCTACCGCTACCACCACGTCGGAGTCCGTGTGGCCCAGACCCAGGTGGCGCAGCTCGATGTGCCGGCCCCCGATCTCGAGTGACATCTCCTCTTCGAACGTGAACTCGGGCGGTGTGACCACGACAGCCTCGAAGTCGGGCCTGTTCGCCTCGGACATGTAGTCGGAGGCCAGCAACTCCGCCTTCATCGATGCGCCCCGTTCGGCGAGGGCGCTCCGGCATCGGGCGTGGCCAACGATGCGGGCCTCGGGGAAACGGGCATTGCCGAAGGTGTGGTCCCAGTGGTAGTGGGTGTCGATGACCGTCGAGACCGGGAGTTCCGTCAGCGCTCTCAGCTCGGCGCGCAGTTCGTCCGCCTGGCGGTGGTTGGCCCTGCTGTCGACGACCACCACCGAGTCCCCGCAGAGGATCGCACCGATGTTCAAGTCCAACGAGGGATAGCGGCGCCGGAAGATGCCATCGCCCACTTCTTGCCACGGTGCTGTCATGAACTGGAGGCTACGCCCGTCCCCGCCGGATCCGGCTGATCAACCGGCCAGCGAGCAGAGGCCGGCGGGGCTGGAGACACGGTTGTTCGAGTCGCAGGAGTTGGCCTCGTATCGGCCCTCGGTGGAGTGTGCCGAAGAGTCGACGAATCCGAATCCCCGATTCCTCTCCGCGGTGTTGGACTGGAACACGTTGTTGGGGCCGGCGTCGGCGAAGGAGATGAACCCGTCGGACCCGTTGCCAGAGGCTTCGTTGCCGGTGATGGTGTTGCCGCTCGATCCACTGGTCACCACTATGCCGCTCCCGTTGGCGTTGAACGCCGAGTTGGAGATCGTGTTGTCGTTGGTGCTCGCCAGGACGATGCCGACGCTGCTTCCCGTGACCGTCGTCGAATCGATGGTGTTGCCGGATCCGCCGACCATGTGGATGCCGGCTTCGAAGTTGAGCACACGGCAGTTGAGGACCCGGACCCCGGTCCGTTCGGTGATGAGGATGCCGCTCCCCTCTCCATGGCCGGTGATCGAGAATCCGTTGCAGTCCACGGTCACGCCGTCCGCGACCACCGCGATGCCACCTCTCTGGTCCGAATCGAAGACGATGTCGGTGTCCACGAGCCCGGATCTCTCTGTGGTGACCACCACCTCTTCGAAGTCCGAGTCCCTGGTCACGCCACCCAGGAATCCGCCGACTATCGCCATCACGATGAACACCACCAGGCCGAGGCGAACCAGGCGGACGATCGTGCGGGCCGCATCGGGAACCTGGTTCTGCGGTGGCCGTCGGGTGCTCGGCCGGCTCTGCGGGGTGGTCGGGGTTGGCCGCGGGGAGACGGTGACGGGAGGAGTGAGCGGTTGGGGGGCGCCGGCAGGCTCCCGAGCAGGCTCGAGGACGATGGCTGGGGGAGGGAGCTCCTTGTTCGGGTCGCGGACCCGTTGCCAAGCCTCTTTGACCAGGTCATCGCTAGCAGGCCTTTTCATCGCCACCCCCTCATGGTACGTCTCATCCCCGGGTTGCGGGATTTGCGATTGCGGTACGCTCAGCGCCATGACGCTCGTCGCCGACCTGGTTGCAGCCCTCGGCCGCGATCGTGTGCTCGACGGAAAGCTCGACCGTCATCTCTATTCCAAGGATGCAGGGGTGTTTCGCGGCGTCACCAGCGTCGTCGTCTTGCCCGAGACCACCGACCACGTCGTCGAGATCGTCAAGATCGGCGAGAGGCATGAGGTACCGCTCATCGCGCGGGGCGCCGGGACCGGATTGGCGGGCGGGGCCGTGGCCCTGGAGGGAGGCATCACGGTCTCGACGATGCGTATGAATTCCATCCATGACATCGACCTCGACAACGCCACCGCGTGGGTGGGCCCTGGTGTCATCAACCTGGACCTCTCGCGCCAAACCTCTCCCCACGGATTCCACTTCGCCCCCGATCCGTCGTCGCAGTCGGCCTCCACCATCGGCGGCAATGTGGCAAACAACAGCGGCGGTCCGCACTGTCTCGCCGAAGGATCGACCGTGGCGCATGTTCTCGGCCTCGAGATGGTCCTCTCCGGCGGCGAGGTGGTCACGGTCGGTGGCGCTGCCCCCGACCCCATAGGTCTCGACCTGCGTGGAGTTCTCGTCGGGTCCGAGGGGACCCTCGGGATCATCACCAGGATCCTGGTCCGGCTCATCCCCAATCCGCCCGACGTTCGGACCCTTTTGGTCGCCTTCGACTCGACCGAGGATGCCGCTGCAACCGTGTCGGGGATCATCGGCGCAGGCCTGGTGCCTGCCGCGCTGGAGATGATGGACCAGCGGATGACGGTCGCCGTCGAGAATTGGCTCCACGCCGGCCTGCCAGTGGATGCAGCGGCGATCCTGCTGGCCGAGGTGACCGGGGAATCGGCTGCAGTGGCTGCCGAGGCCGAGGTGATTCGCCGGGTGGCCGCGCAAAACCGTGCCGCCGATGTGCGGGTCGCGCAGTCGGAGGA
>JBFGRR010000046.1:0-9187 GCA_041567215.1 Acidimicrobiia bacterium
ACCTGCGACTTGTAGTTCAGGAACGCCGTCTCTGCGAGGGCGTGCCAGTCGCGAATTCCCTTCCGGAACGCAACCCAATTGTCGAAGATCGACTTGAAGTCCGCGTCGGCAGAAGAGAACTCGTCGTACAACTCGAAGGACGCCTCTTCAGCCGCCTGCATGACGTCATCCGGGAACGGAAGAGCGGTCACGTTGGGGTTGTTGAGGATCTCGGCCTCCAGCGCCGGCGGGTTCTTGGCGTCGTACGAGGCCATCATGTCGACGTTGGCCTGTGCAGCCGCCGTCTTGATGACTTCCTTGTACTCCTCGGGAAGCCCGTTCCAGGTGTCGAGTGGAACCTGCACCTCGAGAGTCGGGCCCGGCTCCCACCACCCCGGGTAGTAGTAGAACTTCGCCACGCTCTGGAAATCGAGCTTGGTGTCGTCGTACGGTCCCACCCACTCGGCGGCATCGACTGCGCCCGTCTGCAGAGACTGGAAGATCTCACCGCCCGGGATGACCTGAACGGTGACACCGAGCTTGGTCATCACCTGGCCACCGAGGCCGGGGATGCGCATCTTCAGGCCCTGCAGGTCGGCGAGCGACTTGATCTCCCTGTTGAACCAGCCACCCATCTGCACGCCGGTGTTGCCGGCCGGGAACTGGATCGTCTGGAACTTCTCGGCATACACGTCCTGGAGCAACTCCAGGCCACCGCCGTAATAGAACCATGCGTTGTTCTGCCGGGCCGTCAGCCCGAACGGAAGCGCCGTGCCGAACGCCGTGATGGGGCTCAGCCCGACGTAGTAATACGACGCAGTGTGGCCTGCACTCACAGCCTTCGACTGGACCGACTGCAGCACCTCGAGACCGGGCACCAGCTCACCGGCCGCCCGGGCATTGACCGTGAAACGGCCGCCGGTCATCTTGGTCACCCTGTCGGCGAAGGTGACGGCGCCACCGAAGATGGTGTCGAGGGACGTCGGCCAGCTGGTGGCCATGTCCCATGTCAGCTCCGGCAGGTCGCTCGACTGGAGCGCTCCATCCAGGTCCGCATCGCCTGTGCTGCACGCAGCGAGTGCGGCAGCACCGAACGCTCCCTTCGCTGCGAGGCTCAAGAACTGTCTACGTTCCACTGCTGATCCTCCTCATCCTCAGGGGCAGAACAGCCGGCGAGTGGGCCCACCGACAGCCCGAGCGTAACGAACGATTGGTTGGCGCTGCGCCCAATCCCGGGGTTTTTGCCATCGCGGAGGGTCGCGGCGCCTAGATTTCCATCCGGCCAACGAGGGCACGCCCGAGCGTCAGCTCGTCGGCGTAATCGAGATCGCCGCCCACCGGCAACCCGCTCGCCAACCGGGTGACCCGGACTCCCATCGGCTTGAACTCCCTGGCCAGGTACATGGCCGTGGTGTCGCCTTCGACGGTCGGGTTGGTGGCGATTATCAGTTCCCGCACCCCTTCTGCGGGCACGCGCTCACGCAACTCCGGGATGCGCAGCTGGCTGGGCCCGATCCCCGCGATCGGCGACAGCGAACCGCCCAGCACGTGATACCGGCCCCGGAACTCCTGGGTCCGCTCGACCACCACTATGTCCTGGGGTCGCTCGACGACGCACAGGGCCGTCGGATCGCGGCGCCCGTCGAGACAGATGGCGCACTCCTCGCCCGCGGTGACGTTGAAGCAGCGCTTGCAGTGGTGAACGAGGTCTCTCAGCTCCACGATGGCTGCACCGAGGCGGCGTACGTCGGCCTCGTCCACACTCAAGAGGTGGAACGCCATTCTCTGGGCCGACTTGCGTCCCACTCCGGGAAGGCGGGACAGCTCGTCGATGAGCCGTTGGAGGGGCCCCTCGTACATCAGCCGAACAGACCGCCGAGGCCCCCAACATCCAGACCGCCCATCTGCTCACCGGCCGCCTGTTGCGCCTGCCGAAGCGCGCCGTTGACCGCCGCCATGACCAGATCCTCGAGCATCTCGGGATCGGAAGGGTCGATGACCTCCGGGGAGATGCTCACGCTGACCAACTCGCTGGCACCGTTGACGACAGCCTTGACCATTCCGCCTCCGGACGTGCCTTCGAACTCGCGACCGGCGAGTTCCTCTTGAGCAGCGAGCATCTGCTCCTGCATCTTCTGGGCCTGCTTCAACAGTTGGCGCATGTCGGGTTGACGATTCATGTGGTCCTCGAGGTCGATGCCAGGTTACCGGGGTGTCAGTCTTCGACGGTTTCGATCTCTTCGATCAGGGTCGCCCCCAATTCGGCCTCCACCAGCTTCATGGGATCGATCGCGTCGGCCGGCGCCTCGAGAAGCCTGTCTTTGTCCGTCTCGTGATCCTCCTCCGGTTCCTCGGACGGCGCGGGTCCATCCATGGCGCGGAACTCGATCGAGACGGCCCCACCCAGGATGTCTGCCGCCTTGGTGGCGACGATGGCCGAAACGGCCGGGTCGGCTGCCAGTGCCTTCAAGTGGAAGTCGTGGCGGACACCGATCACCAGCTTGTTGCCAGATACCCCGAGCGGCTGGGTCTCGCGGAACAGGGCCCAGCGACGGGACCCGAGCACGTCTCTCAGGCCTCCGAAGAGTTCCGGCCATGCGGCCTCGAACGCCTCGTCGGTGACCGTGGCCAGTGCCGTCTGAGCAGGCTCGGGCGTGGGCGCAGCCGGTTCCGGCTCCTCGGCCGGTGCCGGTTCCGCTGCCTCCTCGATGAACTTCGGCTCGGGCCGCGGGACCGGCGGGGCGGCCTCGGGTACACGCGGCTTGCCCGGCTCGGCGGCAACGCCGGAGGCGACTCGCTTCTCGAGACGCTCGAGTCGAGACATCAACGCCTCGAGATCGGCGGCGCTGTCAGGACGGGTCAACCTGATGAGGGCCAGTTCGAGCATCAGCCGCTCCTCGCGGCCTTCCCTCAGCCTGACCAGCGCTTCGCCGAGCACGTCCACGGCGCGGAGCACGTCGTTGGGGCCCAGCCGCCCGGCCGCGTTGCGCCAGGTCTGGACCACCTCTTCGGGTTCGTCGGCGACCTCGGCGACATTCGGCGCATAGTGGGCCAGGAACACACCTCGGAAGAAGCTCACCGATTCCGACACGAACCGCCGCAGGTCGACGCCTTTCGAGGCCAGCCTCGACACCAATTCGAGAGCGCTGCGAGCGTCCTGGTCCTTTATCGCCTCGACGAGGATCCCGAATGCGTCTGCATCGGCGAGGCCGAGAGCCCTGGTGACGCCGGCAACGTCGACCCGACCATTGCCGAGCGCGGCGACCTGCTCGAGGAGCGAGAGCGAGTCGCGAACACTGCCGAGGGCATGACGGGCGACCGCCAGGAGGGCGGCCGGATCGGTCTTGAACCCTTCGAGGTCGGCGATCTTGTTCATGTGAGCAGCAAGCGTTTCCGCTCCCACGCTGTGAAAGTCGAACCTCTGGGCGCGGGATCGAATCGTGTCGAGGAGCTTGTAGGGCTCGGTCGTGGCCAGGACGAAGTGGACGTGATCCGGCGGTTCTTCGAGCGTCTTGAGGAGGGCATTGCCGGCCGCCTTCGAGAGCATGTGGGCCTCGTCGAGGATGTAGATCCGCTTGGCAGCCGAGGTGCTGGCGACCGTCGCCACGCTGACCCTGATGTCGCGAATGTCATCGACGGAGTTGTGCGACGCTGCATCCAGCTCCATCACATCCAGGGATGTTCCCTCGGCGATGGCGATGCAGGAGGCGCAGGTGCCATCGGGAGAGCCGTCGGCGTGCCGGTCCTCGCAGTTAAGCGCCTTGGCGAGGATTCGGGCCGTGGTGGTCTTGCCGGTCCCCCGCGGTCCGGTGAAGAGATATGCATGGGCAACGTGGCCATCGGCGATCTCGCGAGCCAGTGTCGTCGTGACATGCGACTGACCGATCACATCTTCGAAGGTTTGCGGCCGGTATTTGCGATAGAGAGCGACGTAGTCCAAGGGTGGCGATGGTACCCCGGAGACTCAGTGGTCGGTTGAGCCGCGATCCAGATGCACGTGATGCGCCTCGCCTGCGGGCTGATGCGCCGAATCGTCGAGAAGAAGCCTGCCGTCCACCTCGAGGATCCTCGATCGGTAGGCGATGGTGAGGTTGGCCGCCGTGAGCACCTCCGACGGCCGCCCGCAAGCGATCACCCGGCCGGCCAGGAGGATCACGTGATCCGCTCTCAGGGCCTCGTCGAGGTCGTGGGTGGTGACCACCACCGCGCATCCGTCGGCTCGCTCGTCGATCAGAGCGTTCTCGATCGCGGCCTCGGAGACCAGATCGAGGCCTGTCGAGGGCTCGTCGAGCAGCAGGATGGAATGCTCCTGAACGAGCCCCTGGGCGATGAAGACCCTCTGGCGTTGACCGCCGGAGAGTTCCGAGAGGTGGCGGCCGGCCAGATCCGTCAGAGCCAGTCTCTCCAGGGCCAGGTCGACGGCGTCACGATCGGAACGGGCGAACACCTTGAAGGCGCCGAGGCTCGCATACCGGCCCATGGCGACCACCTCACGAACCGTCACGGGCAGGGCCTCGTTGAGCTTGGCCGACTGCAACACGTAGGCGACCCTCGATGCAGCCTCTTGTGGCGTCGTGCCCAGCACCACGAGCGAGCCTGCGGCCGGCTCGATCAGCCCGGCCACCGCCGAGAGCAGCGTGGATTTGCCGGACCCGTTGGGGCCGATCACCGCGGTTCGCGCACCGGCGGGGATCTCGAAGTCGGAGGTGTCCAGCGCCAGCCGCTCCCCATACATCACTCTGACGCCCGAGGCGCGGATCACCGGCACGACGGACACAACCCTTCGATCTCGAGACCGTGGCCGGAAGCGGCATATCCGGCCGTGGCTGCCACGCCTTCAGCCACCGAAGCGATCGCCGACTCGGCCCTGGCGTCGAGGGCCACGTCGAGGATCTCCCCGCAGGATGTGCAGACGAGATGGTGATGATGCCCGACGAACCGCTCGGCCAACTCGTACCGGCTGAGGCCGTCGGGCCCGGTGTGACGGGCCAGCACCCCGGCCTCCTCGAGCACGGCCAGGCCGCGATAGAGAGACGAGAGCGGCATCGCGTCGGGAAGTTCGGCGTGGAGATCCGCAGGAGTGCGCGGCCCAGTTGTCGCGGCGAGATGCTCCACCAGGCGCTTTCGACCATCGGTGAAGCGCGTTTCCCCCCCGGCGAGATGCCGTTCAACCGTTTCTAGGAGGTGTTGCGACGGAGTGGGCTGCTTCATATACTCAGTGAGAATGATTCTCATTATAGCAAGTTGGCGCCGGTGGGCGCTCTTGACGGGGTCGCTGCTGCTGGTCGCCTCCTGTTCGGGTCCGGTGGCGACCGAGGGCCCGAGAGTCGTCGCTACTACGTCGATCCTCGCCGATGTGACTCGCTCGCTGGGTATCCCGGTCGAGACCCTCATGCCCGACGGGGTGGACCCGCACGACTTCGAGCCAACCGCCCGCGACCTGGCGGCCCTCCGGTCCGCCGACCTGATCGTCGCATTCGGATTGGGACTCGAAGAAGGTCTCGAAAAGACAATCGACTCGGTCCGCGAGGCCGGGGTGGAGGTGCTCGAGGTCGGCCCTCTGGTCGAACCGCTTCCACTGCCCGGAGGCGGCGTCGACCCTCACGTGTGGACTGACCCGATCCGGGTCGCGGAGGCGGTTCGCTCGATCGGGGAGGGCCTCACACGGGTCGATCCTTCCCGGGACTGGTCGGTGCCCGTTGCGGCTCTGGTTTCAGACCTGGTCAGGCTCGACGATGAGATCCGCACGTCTCTCGCCGGCGTGGAGAACAGGAGGCTGGTGACGGATCATCGCGTCCTCGGCTACTTCGCAGCGCGGTATGACTTCGAAGTCGTCGGCTCTCTGGTTCCGTCCACGAGTTCTCTGGCGGCGCCCTCCGCCCGCGACATCTCCGGGCTCATCGACGAGATCAGAGAAAACGCGATCCCTGCAGTGTTCATTCAGCCGGGCGGGCCGGTAGACCTGGCCGAAACGGTCGCCGCCCAGGTGGGCTTCCCCGTCTCGGTGATCGAGGTGAGAGTCGAGTCCCTCGGACCGCCGGGCAACGCCGATTCCACATACCGGGGGCTGATGCTCGAACTCGCGAGAGCCATCGCAGAGGGACTTGGATGAACTGGCTCCTCGAACCGTTCGCGGAGACATTCGCCAGGCAGGCCCTCCTCGCCGGGATGCTCGTGGTGCTGGCCACCGCGGTGGTGGGAACCTGGGTGGTGATCAGGGGAATGAGCTTCCTCGGAGACGCCCTGGCCCACGGGGTCCTGCCCGGTATCGCCCTGGCATTGGTGTTCGGCATCGACCCCCTGATCGGGGCGGCCATCTCCGCATTGGTGATGATCGGCGGAATCAACCTCATCCATCGGCGCTCACGGCTCGCCGAAGACACCGCCATCGGGTTGCTGTTCGTCGGGATGCTTGCTCTCGGTGTGATCATCATCTCTCGCACCCGCTCCTACAGCGGCGACCTGACCGCCATCCTCTTCGGCAACCTCCTCGGGGTGTCCGGGCGCGACCTCGTCGTGCTCTCTGCGACCGCTGTGACCTCGGTGCTGCTGACCGCCGTCTTCTATCGCGCCTTTCTGGCGCTGGCGTTCAATCGCGAGAAGGCCCAGCTCCTGGGCCTCCGACCCGGTCTCTCCCATGCAGTCATGCTGGGCTTGGTGACATTGGTGGTCGTTGCCTCATACCAGAGCGTCGGCTCGCTGCTGGTGTTCGCCCTGCTCATCGCACCCCCGGCGACTGCCTCACTGACCGCCCGAAAGGTGCCGTCGATGATGGCCGCTGCTTTCGGGTACGGGGCCGTGGCGGTCTTCGCCGGCCTGCTCGTCAGCTACTGGGCGGACACCGCGGCCTCGGCAACGGTCGCCGGTATCGCGGTGGCAGAGTTCTTCCTCGTGATGGCGATCAGGCGCCGCAACCCGGGCTGACTCGCAAAACATCCCGGATGGGCCACAATCGTCACGGGCGAGCGATTCAGGTTCGCATCAGCGCTGCCGATGACACACGGTGACCACCTTGACCAAGACACAACAACTACCCGCCGATATCGCCTCGGCAGCGGTGTGGGCAACCGGACTCGTCAGGAAATTCGGCAAGTCGGTCGCCGTGGACAGCCTCGACCTCCGCATCGCACCCGGCGAGTTCTACGGCCTCATCGGCCAGAACGGCGCCGGAAAGACCACCACCATCAAGATGATCGTCGGACTCCTTCGCCCCACCGCCGGCCGCGCCGGAGTCGCTGGTTTCGACACCTGGACGGACCCGATCGAGGTCAAGAAGCGCATCGGCGTCCTACCCGAGGAGTTCAACCTCTACGAGCGACTCACTGGCGCCGAGCTGCTCGACTTCGCCGCTGCGATGCACTCGGTACCTCGCACCGAAGCGGTCGCCCGCCGCGACGAATTGCTCGAGCTGCTCGATCTCGAGGATGCCGCATCGAAGCTGGTCGGTGACTACTCGCGAGGAATGCGCAAGAAGGTCGCTCTCGCCGCCGCCATCATCCACAGGCCCGAAGTGCTGTTTCTCGACGAGCCCTTCGAAGGCGTCGATGCGGTGAGTGCCCGCCTCATCCAGCAGCTGCTTCAGCGCTACACCGACGGCGGGGCGACGATCATCTTCTCCGGGCACGAGATGCACCTGGTCGAACGCTTGTGCACCAGGATCGGGATCATGGTCGACGGCCACATGGCCCTGGAGGACCCGCCCGAGGGCCTGTGCACCAGGATGGGTGTGGCCACCGTCGAGGACGCATTCATCGCCGCGGTCGGCGGCGAGGTCGACACCCGAGGTCTGGCGTGGTTACACGACTCGCTCGACTGAAGCTCCGCCTCCTCTGGAACGGTCTGAGAGCGGACTGGCAACGGCGGATCGGCTTCCCGGCCACCATCGCCGGGCTCGCCATCGGGTCCTGGTATCTCTCCGATCGGTATCGCGACGCCGTCGGGGCCATGAGCCACGAGGGCCTCCTGGCGGCGTCTCTGTGGGCCGCCCTCGGCCTGTACGTGGTCTGGGTGGCCCTGCCGGTCGTGATCTTCCCTCTGGACGAGAACCTCGACCCGGCCCGGTTCTCGCTCGCCCCGTTGTCGCCCGCCCAGCTCACGGTGGGTCTGGGGGTGTCGGCGATGGTCGCCCCTAGCATCGTGATACCCCTGGTCACGCTTGGCACAAACGTCGTCGTCTTCGCAGATGTGCTGCCAGGCGCTCTGATCGGGGCCGTTCTCTTCATCGCGGTCCTGGTCGTGTCCGGGCAGCTGTTCACGACCGCCATCTCGGCCGTCTTGAGAACCAGACGCGGTCGCGACCTGGCCATGTTCATCGTCGCCGGTCTCGGCCTGGGGGTCTTCGGAGCGCAGGCCGTGGTCAGGGGGGCGGTACGCGAATCGGGCCTCGAAGGTGCAGCCCTGGCCAACACTCTCGAAGGCTGGTGGTCGATGCTCCCGCCCGTTGCCGCGCAACGAGTGGTCACGGAGTCGGCGAGCGGGCGGCCGCTCGGAGGGCTGTTCTTCGCGCTCGTCGCCGCCGGCTGGATCGTCGCCCTCGCCTGGGTCTGGCAGAAGCTGCTGAACTGGATGCTCACCACCCCCGAGCAGTCGCCGGGACCGAGCCGTCGCTCCAGAGGGCGCGGCCTGGCGGCTTCGCGCTTCTGGTCGGTGCCTACCGTCCTCGCCAAGAAGGAACTGCGGTTCTACCTGCGCGACCCGAGGCAGCGGCTGGTGTGGACGGGGGCGGTGATCTTCGTGGGATTGGCGGTGGCCTCGATCCTCGTGGGAACCACCGGGTTGGGACTCTTCCGGTCCAGGTCCTGGCTCCCCCTGCTGGCTCCCGCCCTCGTGCTCTTCGTCGGGCTTCCCATCGCGCTCAACCTGTTCGGTTGGGAACGCAACGCCGCGAGCTTCCTATTCGTGATGCCCGCCAAACCGCGCCACCTCATCATGGGAAAAAACCTGGCGATCACCGTGGGACTCATCCTGGAGACGGTGCTCCTTTCTGCTTTCCTCGCCTATCTGTCCGATTCGTGGGGGGCGCTCAGGTTCGTGCCGGCATTGATGGTGTGCGCCATCGGCTGCCAGTTGGCCGTGGGCAACTTCATTTCGGTGGTGACACCCCTGAGGCTCCCCCGGGAGGGAACCGACGTATTCGCACAGGCGACGGAACAGGGATGTCTCGCCATCGTCGCCCAGGTCGCCGCCTTCTTCGTGATCGGCCTGATGC
>JBFGRR010000047.1:0-9141 GCA_041567215.1 Acidimicrobiia bacterium
GCGAACTCGGAGTCGGTGACGATCAGGTCATCCCAGGCAACGCCGGCATCCATCGAGCGGGGGAAGGCCTGGAACACGTTGTAGAACAGGCGGTTGGGTTGGTGGCGGCCCTCCAGCAGCTTCACGATGTTGGTCACGTCGTCGATGTTGTGGCGGGTGACCGGCGTGGCCACCTTGACGTCGATGCTCGGGTGTTCGGCGAGCAGGTCGAGGGCGGCCATCACCGAATCGAAGTGGCCGGTCTTCTTGGTTCGGGCCGACACTTCTTCGGACGCGCCGTCGAGGGGGAGAGAGACCAGGTCGATCTCGTCGCCATGGGCATCTAGGAACCCGGCACTCAGGAGGTCGCCGGTGGTGGAGAGCGCCACCTCGAGACCCTCGTCCCGGCCTGCACGGATCAGGACGCCGAGGTCTTCGCGCTTCATGGGGTCACCGCCGGTGAACACGATCCGGGTCGCCCCTGACTCGGCGATCTTGGCGACGATGGCCAGGGCGGTCGCAGTGTCGACCGCCTCGATGCTCTGCGGTCCCCAGCAGTAGGCGCACTCCTGGCTGCACTCACTGGTGACGTGGAAGTCGAATGTCGCCACCGTGGCCATGTTTCGAAACCTAGCGATCCAGTGTCGGCGACCCGTGGTCACCCACGCGAAGAGAGGGTGGCCTTGCGGCCACCCTCTCTCCACAGGACCTCTGCCGGCTAGCTCTTCGCTTGCGTGAAGAAGTCGGTGAAGTTGATCTCGAATGCACCGGTGTCGGTGATGAACTCGAGACGCTTCATGGTCTCCTCGTCCGGGAAGATCGCCGGGTCCTCGAGGATCTCGGGATCGATCAGAGGCATCGCCGCCGCGTTGGGGCTTGCGTAGAAGTTCCAGTTGGTCAACTGCGCACCCCGCTCGGCGCTGAGCAGGTAGTTCATGAACGTGAAGGCCGTGCACGGATGCTCGGCATCGACGGGAACGGCCATGTTGTCGACCCAGACCGTTCCGCCCTCCTTGGGCATGAAGTAGTAGTAGTCGTCCCACCCGTCGATCTCGTCGAAGGTCAGGAAGAAGTTGCCGTTGAAGCCGTGCGAGATCGCCACCTCACCATCCACCAGGTCCTCGGTGTACTGATCCGAGTCGAACTTGACGATGACGTCCTTCGCCGCCTGGATCAGGTCGGCCGCCTCCTGCAACTCGGTCTCGCTCATCGAGTTGAGCGAGTACCCGAGGTACTTGAGGGCCGCACCCATCGTCTCACGGGGGTCGTTGAGCAACGACACCGGCAGACCCTTGTTCATCGCCGGGTCGAAGATGATGCCCCAGCTCTCCTCGAAGTCCTCGCCAACCGCGGCGAGATCGACTGCCAGACCGGTGGTACCCCACTGGTACGGCACCGAGTACTCGCTGGCCGGGTCGTAGGGCGGGTTCACGAACTGCGGATCCACGTTCCCGAGGTTGGGGACGGCGTCCTTGTCGATCGGCCGCAAGAGCCCGTCGGTGATCATGATCGAGACCATGTAGTCGGACGGGACGATCAGGTCGTACACGACGCCGGCCTGGATCTGGGCGAGCATCGCCTCGTTGGACTCGTAGAAGGTCTCGACGACATCCACGCCGTACTGGGCCTCGAAGTCGACGATCAACTCGGGGTCGATGTACTCCGACCAGTTGTAGAAGTTGAGATCGCCATCGGTCTCATCCGGTGCGCAATCGACGACCGCGGCTGCCGTGGTATCGACGACCTCATCGTCCCCGCCGCAGGCGGCGACCACCATCGCCAGCACCACCAACACCAGGACTCCCCTGCGTCTCATCCAGTTGCTCTCCATGGGATGGATTCCCTCCTCAGCCGGCTGCCTTGGTCCTTCTCTGGAAGTAGAGAGAGGCTGCAACCAGGACCATCGACGCTACCCGCATGAGGGTCGACACAGCATTGATGAGCGGGGAGACCCCCCGCCTGACCAACCCGAACACGTAGACAGGCAGGGTGGTCGAGCCGGGGCCGGTCACGAAACTGGTCACCACGACGTCGTCGAGGGACAGTGTCAAGGCCAGCAGAGCCCCTCCGGCGACGCCGGGCATGATCAACGGGAGCGTCACCCGGCGGAATGTGTTCCAACGGGTCGCATACAGGTCGGCGGCCGCCTCTTCGAGGTCGGTGTTCATCTGAGCGAGCCGCGCTCGCACCACCACCGCCACGAAAGAGATGTTGAAGGCGATGTGCGAGAGGGAGATCGAACCGAGGCCGAGTTGAAGTCTGGCTCCGAACGCACCGGCGGCGATGTCGAAGGCCTGGACGAAGAACAGCAGCATCATCACGGCCATCGTCACGTCGGGGATGATGATCGGCAGATATAGGAGAGCGTCGAAGCTGCGCTGTCCCCGGAACCGGTAACGCTCGAGCGAGAGCGCGGCCGCGGTCCCGACGACGGTGGACACCACCGTCGCCACAGCCGCAACGATGAGCGAGTTGCGGAGTGACCGCATGACGTCGTCGTTCTTGAACATCTCCCCGTACCAGCGGAGGCTTGGCTCGGTCCAGACCCCCACCCGTCGGTTGTCGTTGAACGAGTAGAAGATCAGCACGAAGATCGGCGCGTAGAAGAACAGGTACACGAGCCAGGAGTTGGCCGCCAGCAGGCGCTCCACCAGACCGCGGGGGCGTGTTCCTGCCCTCACAGCGTCTTGGCTCCGCTGCGGAAGTAGATGAGCGTTGCCACGAGCATCACGGCCATCACCGCGAACGACATGGCCGAGCCGAACGGCCAGTTCCTGGCAGCGAGGAACTGAGAGACGATGTAGCTGCCGAGCAGGGTCGTCTTGGCGCCCCCGAGGATCTCGGGAGTCACGTAGGCGCCGAGGCTGGGGATGAAGACGAGGATCGAACCGGCGATCACCCCGGGCCGGCTCAGCGGCCAGGTGACCCTGCGAAAGCTCTGCCACCCGGTCGCATACAGATCGCGTGACGCCTCGATCAGGCTCCAGTCGATGCGCTCTATCGACGCGTACAGCGGCAGCACCATGAATGGAAGGAAGCCATACACGAGACCGATCAACACAGCCAGAGGCGTGAACAGGATGCGGGTTTCTCCCAGGCCTATGAACTCGGTCAGCTGAGAGATGGGTCCGTCGGAGCCGAGGAGCACCCGCCATGCGTAGGTGCGGACCAGGAAGTTCGACCAGAACGGGATCATCACCATGACCAGGAGGACATTGCGGAGCACCGGGCCGCGCGTGGCGATGAAGTATGAGAACGGGTACGCCAGAACCAGACAGATCACGGTGGCTAGGACCGCCAGCCACAGCGACCGCCAGGCGATCTCCAGAACCAGCGGTTTGGCCAGCTGCCGGTACGACTCGAGGTTCCAACCCTCGAGCAGGGTCCGCCCGGTGGCGCTCCTCGTGGCGAACGAATAGACGAAGACGATCACCAGGGGGATCGCGAAGAACAGGATCAGATAGGTGAAGCCGGGCAACGCCAGGCGAAGGCCGCGGCGGCGCGACGCCTTCTCGGCGGCTTGCTCGAGGGCCGGTGTCACCGGGCCGGCGTCGATGCTCACTCGAGGAGGGCTTTCGACGAGCCTGGCAGCCAGTGGACCAGCACATGTTCGCCGGCGTCGAACGAATGAACGCCGAGGGTGTTCTCGTGTCGCACCCGGACCACGGCAACCCCGACGTCTACCTCGTAGAAGAGCGAGTTGCCGAGGTACACCCGCCGGTTGACCGTGCCGTTCAGGCGGTTGCCGCCGGCGACCGAGGTGTCGCCCTCGGGGTAGAGGAACAACCTCTCCGGTCGCAGGGCCAGGGTCACCTCGATGCCCGGACCGGCGTCGGTGGAGGTCTTGACCGTCGACCCATCGGCGAGTCTGACCACACCGTCACCGACCACGACGCCACTTACGAAGGTGGTCTCTCCGATGAAGTCGGCCACGAAGCGGGTCTGCGGTTGTTCATAGATCTCCTGTGGCGTGCCGATCTGGAGGAGGGCGCCGTCGTTCATCACTCCGATCCGGTCGGACATCGTCAGCGCCTCTTCCTGGTCGTGGGTCACGTAGACGAAGGTGATCCCCACTCGCTCCTGGAGTTCCTTCAACTCGAACTGCATGGCCTGGCGGAGCTTGAGGTCGAGGGCGCCGAGAGGCTCGTCGAGCAGGAGGACTTTGGGGCGGTTGACGAGGGCGCGGGCCAGAGCCACCCGCTGCTGCTGGCCGCCCGACAGCTGTGTCGGCTTGCGGTTCTCCATGCCGGTGAGACGCACGAGGTCGATGGCGCGGGCTACCCGCTCCACGACTTCGGATGCTTCCACCTTCTGCATCTCGAGGCCGAAGGCGACGTTCTTGGCGACGGTCATGTGGGGGAACAGGGCGTAGGACTGGAAGACCGTGTTGATGGGCCGCTTGTTCGGCGGTCTCAGGCCCATCTCCTCGCCGTAGATCTGGATGCTGCCCTCGGTCGGATACTCGAGGCCGGCGACCATCCGCAATGTGGTCGTCTTCCCGCACCCGGAGGGCCCCAGCAACGAGAAGAACTCTCCGTCGCGTATCTGGAGATCGAGCGCGTCGACGGCGACGACGTCTCCGAAGCGCTTGGTCACTCCGCTGAGTTGGACAGCCGGTTCCATCAGTTCATGCCTCGATTGCTCCTCAGTCGGTCCTGTGGACGATACGGCCGTCGATGACGGTCATGTTCACCGCCGCGTCCCCGGTGGGACCGCTCTCCGGTGAGAAGATATCCCTGTCGACCACGACCATGTCGGCCAACTTCCCGACTTCGATCGAACCGGTCTGGGAATCCAGGTGATTGACGAATGCCGAGCCGATCGTGAACGCGGCGACGGCTTCTTCGAGGCTGATGCACTCGTTCGGGAAGAACGGATCGCTGCCTCGGTCGGCGGGGGAGACCCGGCGGACGGCCGTCTCGATCTCGAGGAGCGGGTTGGGGGTCGAAACCGACCAGTCGCTCCCGAAGGCGAGCGTCGCTCCATGCCGGAGCAGGCTGCGGAACGGGTACTGGCGGGCGCTCCGCTCGGGGCCATAGAACGGCATGGTCAATTCGGTCTGATAGCCGTCGTTGATCGCCCAGAAGGGCTGGCCGTTGGCCACCACCCCGAGCGATGCGAAGCGAGGCAGGTCGGCGGGGTGGATGATCTGGATGTGCGAGATGTGGTGGCGGGTGTCGTTCCAGCCGTTGGCGTTGCGGGCCGCTTCGACGGCGTCGAGGGCATTTCGCACCGCCCGGTCACCGATCGCATGGAAGTGGACCTGGAATCCGGCGGCATCGAGGAGCGTCACATAGCGGGGGAGACGCTCAGGGTCGATGAAGTCGATTCCCCGATTCTCCGTGGGTAGACCGTCGGGTCCCAGGTACGGCTCGAGCATCGAACCGGTGAAGTTCTCGGCCACCCCGTCGAGCATCATCTTCACCGACCTGGGCTCGAATCGCCCGGCCGGTCCCCGGGCCCGGCGAGCCTCCAATTCGGCGATCTGCTCCTCGTCCCGGGACCTCTCCCACCACAGCGCGCCCACCACCCTGGCGTGCAGGTCCCCGGAGGCCGCCAACGATCGATAGGCGGTCTCGGTTGCGGGGGTGACGGCGGCGTCCTGCCAGGCGGTGATGCCCAGAGAAACCATGTAGTCCTGGGCTACCCGTAGACCTCGCTCGTAGTCGGCGGGCCCGTCGGGCGGGATGACCCTCCGCACCAGTTCCATCGCCCCTTCATGGAGGGTTCCCGCCGGGTGGCCGTCTGGTTCCCGTTCGATCCGCCCGTCCTGCGGGTCGGGTGTCGAGGCGTCCACCCCGGCCATCGCCAACGCAGCGGTGTTAGTCCACGCTCCGTGGCCGTCGCGGTTCTCGAGGAAAATGGGTCGATCCCAACGGTCGAGATCCCGCCGGGTGGGCGTACCGCCGGGGAAGGCGTCCATTGCCCATCCGCCTCCCAGAATCCAGGGTTCGTCGGCGTGCGCATCGGCGTAGGCAGCGATGGTGTCGAGGTAGTACCGGCGATCCTCGCCACCGTGGAGGTTGCAGCGCAGCAGGTCGAGTCCCGCCGTGGGAGGGTGGACGTGGGCATCCTGGAATCCGGGGAGCAGCAGTCTGCCTTCCAGGTCGATGACCTCGGTGTGGTCGTGGATCAGGTCTCTGGCGTCGCTCCCCACGGCGACGATTCGATTTCCCTCGACCGCAACCGCAGTTGCCAGGGTCTGGGCAGGGTCGACTGTGAACACGGGACCGTTGATGAAGACCAGGTCGGCCAAGTGCACCTCCAAGACGCAGGCTAAGGGTGTCGGGCGGGCCCGAACTACTTTTGGAGGCGTGGTGTCAGCCCGCTAGTTCCCACCGCCGAAGAGCCGTTTGAAGAACTTCCCGATCCAAGCGATGAGTCCGCTAACGAATAGTGAGAAGCCCCGCACTTCTCCCGCTTCGATGGCATCGGCTTCTTCGTCCGTGGAGGCGGCCATTTTGGCCTCGAGACACTCTACGAACTCGTCGATGAGCCGCTTAGTGATCTCTTCGATCAGCCCGGTCCGGCCGAACTGGGCGATTGCGCCGGATAGGGAGATGTCTGCGTCGACGGTCACCGCCGAACCGCTTCCGGCGGCAGCCACCTGATACTGGACACTCACCGAGCCACGGCTCCCTCCGCTGCGGTCTACGCCCTTGCCCTCGATGCGTCCGGTCCTGGTGGCATCGTCCCTGGTGACAGTGGCAGCACCCTCGAACTTCGCCGTCATGGGCCCCAGCTTGACCTGGACCGACCCTTCGTAAGCTCCATCACCCTTGTCTGCGGTCACGGAGGCGCCGGGCAGGCACTGTGCCACAGATGGAACATCAGCGAACGCCGCCCACACCGCGTCGACAGGGCGTCCTACCTCGAAGGTATTGGTCAGTTGCATGGTCGCTCCTAGCTCACGAAACTCAGTGGGTTCGACTCGAAGACCTTCTTGCACCCCGGCGCACAGAAGTAGTAGGTCGTCCCTTCGTAGGTCGACGACCACCGGGCGGTGTCGACGTTGACGATCATCTCGCACACGGGGTCCACGGCCTCGTGTTGCCGGGTGACGGTCACCCCGGTGGTCAGCCCACCGGCCGCCTTGAGTGCCACCATCTCTGCCATGACTGCCACCGCTATCTCCTCGTTGGAGAGGCTGCCGAGGTCCAAGCCCGCCGGCGCGTGAACTCTCGTCAGAGTGGCTTCATCGACGCCCAACCCGCGAAGGAACTCCACGATAGATTCAGCTCGCTTGCGCGAAGCGATCAGTCCGATGTAGCCCGCACGCGTGGCCAGAGCGGCCTGCAGTGCTTTCTCGTCGTAGTGGCCCTGGGTGGCGATCACCACGAAGTCGCGTTCACCCACATACATACGGTCCAGGTCGAGTTTGGTGACCACGTTGCTCACACCGGCGTGGCTGGACTGCTTGCCCCCGTCGTCCACCAGAACGGAGTGCCACCCGAGCACTTCGGCGATCCGGGTCAGAGCTTCGGCGCCCGGCGAGCGCCCGATGACTATCAGTTGTGGTGACGGCACCACTGGTTCGAGGTAGATCTCCATGGCTCCTTCGCTCTCACACGCCATCGCCACCGACACAACGCCGTCGCCGCGACGGACGCCGAAGTCCTCCGGTGGGCCCAACTGCAGCAGCCTGGGCCGGCCATCGATCAGGGCGTCGAGAGCGTGCTTGATCACGGATGGTTCCGCGCAGGCACCTCCGAGCCACCCGGACAGGGCTCCCTCGGGTGTGATGATCGCTTTGGCGCCTTCCCGCCCGGACGATGGACCGCGCCGCCAGACGACCGTCGCCACGACGAACGGAGTCCGATCGGCGGCCAAACGGGCGACCCGCACCAACAGATCCGTCACGCCTTATCCCTTGGCGCCCTGGATGGCGTTCCACACCCTGTCGGGAAGCAGCGGCATATCGATGTTGCGCACGCCCAGATGCGCAAGTGCATCGATCACTGCGTTCACATACGCGGCCGGCGACCCAACCGTCGCAGACTCGCCGACACCTTTGGCGCCGATGGGGTGATGGGGCGACGGGGTGACCGTCTCGTCGAGTTCGAACCGGGGCGTCTCCCAGGCGGTGGGAACCAGGTAGTCCATGAAGTTGGAGCCGATGCAGTTCCCCTGATCATCGAAGGTGATGAACTGCATGCTGGCTGCCGCGAATCCTTCCGTGAGCCCTCCCTGGATCTGGCCTTCCACGATCATGGGATTGATTCGGACGCCGCAGTCGTCCACGGCGATCATCCGGTCGACCTTCCACTCGCCGGTCTCTGCATCCACCTCCACGACCACTACGTAGCTGCCGAACGGATAGGTCATGTTCGGCGGGTCGTAGTAGTGGACACCCTCCAGTCCCGGCTCCTCGCCCGCGGCTGGGTTGGTGTAGGCCGCAAAGGCTACGTCCTGGATGGTTACGGACTGATCGGGTGAACCTCTCACCACGAACTTGCCGGTTTCCCACTCCAGGTCGTCGGCGGACGCCTCCAGCAGGTGAGCGGCGATCTTGCGGGCCTTTTCGCGCAGTTTCCGCGAGATCACAGCGGTTGCGGCCCCTGCCACCGGCGTGCTGCGGCTGGCGTATGTTCCCAAACCGTAGGGCGTGTTGTCCGTATCGCCCTCGACGACCTTGATGTCCGAGACGGGAATTCCCAGGTCCTCGGCGACGATCTGCGCAAAGGTCGTCTCGTGACCCTGGCCCTGGCTCTTGACACCCAGCTTGAGGATCGCCTTGCCGGTGGGGTGGACGCGCAACTCGGCCGAGTCGAACATCTTCAGGCCGAGGATGTCGTACTCTGCAGAGTTGCCCGCTCCAACCACCTCGGTGAAGCTGGCAAGTCCGATCCCGATCAGCCTCCCTTCGGCACGAGCAGCCTTCTGCTCCTCCCGTAGAGCTCGGTAGTCGGCCATCCCCAATGCCTTCTGGAGGGCGCCGTCGTAGTCGCCCGAGTCGTACACGAATCCGGTTGGGGAGTGGTACGGGAACTGTTCCGGCTTGATGAAGTTCATCGAGCGAAAGTCGGCGGGGTCCATGCCGATCTCGTAGGCGGCCGTTTGGACGAGTCGCTCGATCATGTAGGACGCCTCGGTCACCCGGAAAGAGCACCGGTAGGCGACGCCTCCCGGAGCTTTGTTCGTGTACGCACCGCGTGCCACCAC
>JBFGRR010000048.1:0-9048 GCA_041567215.1 Acidimicrobiia bacterium
GGCTTTCACGGCCCTCGAAAAGAAGGCGACACCGGAGGGTGTGTCCCGAACCGGGAATGAGCGGCGACGGTCCGGGGTTTGAGTAGACGGCTCGGCCCTCTACGGTCGGGCTGTCGCTTTGGGCACCCGGCTCCGAGCAGTGACGATCAGCAGGAGGACCCATGCGCAACCGCAACCGCGTCGTTGCCGCGACCCTGATGGCGCTGGCGCTCGTGGCCGCCGCCTGCGGGTCGGGTGAAGGCACAGCGGACGTGCCGGACGGACCGACGATCACCGTCGCGTCCTTCAACTTCAACGAGAGCACGATCATGGCCGAGCTCTATGCCCAGGTTCTGGAGGCGAACGGCTACCCGGTGGCCCGCAAACTGAATCTCGGCAATCGCGAAGTCGTCAAGCCGGCGCTCGAGTCGGGTGAGATCGGGCTGGTGCCCGAGTACATCGGAACCCTGCTCAGCTTCCTCGAAGGCACGCCCTCGGCAGACCCTGCTTCGACCTGGGAGGCGGCCAAGTCCGAGTTCGAAAAGACGGGCGTCACGCTCCTCCGGTATTCGCCTGCCCAGGACAAGAACGCCTACGTGGTCACGGCCGATACGGCCTCGTCTCTGGGTTTGGCGAGCGTCTCCGATCTCCAGGCCGTGGCGAGCACTCTCGTCTTCGGTGGACCGCCAGAGTGTCCTGACCGTGAGGCCTGCCTCAAGGGTCTTCAGGAGGTCTATGGCCTCGAGTTCGCGGAATTCAAGCCGCTCGATGTTGCCGGCCCCTTGACGGTCGCCGCGCTGGAGTCGGGAGAGGTGGACGTGGCCTTGCTGTTCTCCACGCAGGGCGTCATCGCTGCCAAGGGTTTCGTGGTCCTTGACGACGACAAGGGCCTCAACCCAGCCGAGAACCTGGTTCCCGCCATCCGGATCGACATCGTGGACGCCTATGGATCTGATCTGGTCGATCTGCTCGACGCCGTGTCGGCCGCTCTGACCACGGGCGAGCTGACCGATCTGAACCGACGTGCCGATGTCGACCAGGAGGATCCCGCCGACATCGCCAGGGATTGGCTCACGGCCAACGGTTTTCTGTCTCCCTGATCTTCCAGGGCAGACGGCGGGACCGGGCGTGGGTGAGCTCCCTCGCGCCTAATCTCCGTCGGATCCGACAGGAGCAGCCATGGCCACGCGCGGGTACTACCGCCACCCAACCATTCACGGGGACACCATCGTCTTCGTTTCCGAGGATGATCTCTGGAGCGTCGGGACGGCGGGAGGTAGCGCTCACAGGCTGACCGCCAATCCCGGCAGCCACTCGTTCCCGAGGTTCTCGCCTGATGGCTCCCAGCTTGCTTTTGTCAGCCGGGACGAGGGCGTATCCGACGTGTTCGTGATGGATTCGGAAGGCGGGTCGGCCAGCCGCCTGACCTTCTTCGGCGCCACGAGCCACGTGGTCGGTTGGCAGCCCGACGGGAGATCGGTGATCGTCGCCACCGACCACCGCCAGCCGTTCGCGGGCTGGCTCCACCTGTGGAGTGTGCCTCTCGAGGGAGGCCAGGCGACACCGATGGACCTCGGTCCGGCACGAGCGATCTCCCATGCGAAGAGCGGCGGGGGTGTGGTTGTGGGGCGGAACTCGTTCGACCCGGCCCGCTGGAAGCGGTATCGGGGCGGCCGTGCCGGCAGCCTCTGGATCGACAGCGACGGCTCGGGTGGATTCCGTCGGCTGGTGGGTGAGGCCGGGAACCTCGCCGATCCGATGTGGATCGGCCGCAGGGTGTTTTTTCTGTCGGACCACGAGGGTGTGGGAAACCTCTACTCGATAACGCCCGCGGGGCGCTCCTTGACGCGCCACACCGATCACGAGGACTTCTACGCACGGTTCACGAGCACCGATGGCCGGCGGATCGTCTATCACTGCGGCGCGGACATCTGGCTGTTCGACCCGGCCACGAACGAGTCTCGCCTCGTCGATGCCCTAGTTCCCTCGGCCCGACCGCAGCGGAACCGCCGGTTCATGGGTCCCGGCAAGTATCTGGAGGCGTTCGACCTCCACCCCGAAGGTCATACGCTCGCCGTCACCGCTCGCGGCGGGGCTTTCACGATGCCGTTGTGGGAGGGGTCCGTTCAGCGTCACGGTGCCGTGTCTCGCCACCGGCAGCGGCTGGCGGCATGGCTTCCCGATGGCGAACGGATCGTCACCGTCACCGATGAACTCGGTGAGGAGGCGCTGGCACTGCGCCGGGCCGACGGCTCCGAAGTCGGCACGATCCAACGCGATCTCGGCCGGCTCCGGTCCATCGACCCGGCACCGGCAGGCACGGCGAGGGTTGCCGCCACCAATCACCGTCTGGAGTTGCTGCTGATCGACCTCGTCCGCAAGTCGAGAAGGGTGGTCTACAAGAGCAAGCACTCGTGGATCGGAGGAACCGCCTGGTCGCCGGATGGCCGCTGGTTGGCGTTTGCCGCCTCAACCTCGGCCAACAGCATGAATCTTTTCCTCTACGACACCGAGAACCGGGGACTCCACCAGGTGGGCAGGCCCGAATTCGTCGACTACGGCCCATCTTTCGATCCCGAAGGGAAGTACCTCTACTTCCTGTCCCGGAGGGTTTTCGATCCCGTACCGGATGCGGCGTTTCACGACTTCTCGTTCCCCCTCGGTGTCATTCCGATGGCGCTGTCCCTTCAGTCGGCGACCCGGTCACCGTTCGACGTGGCCGCTCGCGCTCCTCGCCCCCCGGGCGGTTCACCGAACGGTGCCGGCGACGGCAAGGGTGGGTCGCAGAAGGTCGAGGTCGACATCGAGGGCATCGGCGAGCGGGTGCACGCGTTCCCGGTGCCACCGGCCCGCTATACCCGCATACGCGGAGGGAGGGCCAGGGTGTTCCTCCTCCAGTACCCGATGCGGGGGAGCCTCGGCAGCCCGGCCGTGGATGCGGAGCCACTGCGCGGTTCTCTCGGGATGTGGGATATGACGGCCGACAAGTTCGAGCCGATCACGGACGGGGTGTCCTCGTTCACCCTCTCCGGCGATGGCAAGGTCCTGGCGATCCGGGCCGGCAAGAAGCTTCGCGTGGTCCCGGCCGGTTGGAAGGACGACAAGAACAGCAAGGACCAGGCCGGACGCGAGTCGGGGTGGATCGATCTCGACAGGATCAGGATCGAGGTGGACCCGGCCGACGAGTGGCGCCAGATGTTCGGCGAAGCCTGGCGTCTCCAGCGTGACTACTTCTGGTTCGAAGACATGGGCGGGGTGGACTGGCTGGCGGTCCACGATAGGTACCAGTCTCTCTTGGATCGGGTAGCGAGCCGCTCGGAGTTCAGTGACCTCCTGTGGGAGATGCAGGGTGAACTCGGTACGTCCCATGCCTATGAACTGGGAGGGGACTACCGGCCGGAACCCGCCTGGAGCCAGGGCGCTCTCGGCGCGGACTTGACGTGGCGGAGGGGCGCATGGCGGGTCGAGTCCCTGCCCCAAGGCGACCCCTGGGATCCGCAGTCCTCCTCTCCGCTGGCCAATGCCGGTGTCAGGACCGGTGATCGGGTTCTCTCCATCGACGGCGTCACATTGACAGAACGTGTTTCGCCCGAGTCGCTGCTGGTGGACCGTGGGGGACGACCGGTCACTTTGAAGGTGGGGACCGGTCGCCAGAGTCCTCGAAACGTCGTGGTCACCCCCCTCAAGTCCGAAGTGAAGCTCCGGTACCGCGACTGGGTCTCGGCCAACCGACGGGCCGTGTCCGAGGCCACCGGGGGCCGGGCTGGATACATCCACATTCCCGACATGGGGCCGGCCGGCTTTGCAGAGTTCCACCGGTCGTGGCGTCACGAGCTCGAGAAGGACGGACTCGTCATCGACGTGAGATTCAACCGTGGCGGAAACGTGAGCCAACTGCTCCTTCAGAAGCTGCTGCGAAGGCGTATCGGTTATCAGGTGACCCGCTGGCGCGAGCCGTTGAGCCTGCCGGACGACGCGCCGGTCGGTCCGATGGTGTGCCTGACCAACGAGTACTCGGGATCGGATGGAGACATCTTCTCGCACACGTTCAAGCTCGCCGGTCTCGGGCCCCTGATCGGCACCCGTACCTGGGGTGGCGTGGTGGGCATCTGGCCCCAGCAGTCGCTGGTGGACGGGACCGTGACCACGCAACCTGAGTTCGCGACCTGGTTCACCGACGTCGGGTACCAGATCGAGAACTACGGGACCGATCCAGACATCGAGGTGGCCAACACGCCGCAGGACTATCGATCGGGTCGGGATCGCCAACTGGAGCGAGGTATCGCAGAGCTCGTGAAGATCATCGAGCAGTCCGAACCGCTCACCCCCGATTTCGGGGTGCGCCCGTCGGTCAGTCCGCCCCGGCTGCCTCGCTGATCCGGGAGGCGATGAGGTCGCCGATCTCCGCGGTCGACATGCCCATGTCCGGCCCGCCCATCGAATCCAGCTCGGGCAGGACACCGGCTGCGGCGCTCTCCACCGTGCCGGCTGCCCGGGACTCGCCGAGATGGGCGAGGCACAGGGCCACCGAGAGCACCGCCGCAACTGGATTCGCCCAGCCACGGCCGGCGATGTCGGGCGCCGACCCGTGGACGGGTTCGAAGATCGAGGGGTGCCGACGCTGCGGATCCAGATTCCCCGACGCCGCCAGACCGAGCCCTCCCTGAACCGCCGCTCCCAGATCGGTGACGATGTCGCCGAAGAGGTTGTCGGTGACCATCACGTCGAATCGCTCGGGGGAGTTCACCAGGTAGAGGCAGGCAGCATCCACGTGGACGTAATCGACGGTCACGTCTGGGAACTCGGCTGCCGTCTCGTCGACCGTTCGCTGCCACAGGTCTCCGGCGAAGGTGAGCACGTTGGTCTTGTGGCAGAGGGTCAGATGCTTTTTGCGCGTCGCGGCGACCTCGAAGGCGTACCGCACCACCCGCTCGATGCCGTGGCGGGTGTTTATCGACTCCTGGATCGCCACCTCTTCGGGGCTGCCCTTCTTGAAGAACCCACCAGTGCCGGCATACAGGCCTTCGGTGTTCTCGCGCACGACCACGAGGTCGCAGCGGTCCGGGGTGAGGCCGGCAACGGGAGATGGAACGCCCCGGTAGAGCTTGACCGGACGGAGATTGACATAGAGGTCGAAGTCGAATCGGAGTTTGAGGAGCAGCCCTCTTTCGAGGACGCCGGGAGGCACTCCGGGCGTTCCCACCGCCCCCAGGAGGATCGCGTCGTGGGCGGCCAACTCGTCCTGGACCGACTGGGGGAGGACTTCTCCCGTCGCCAGGAACCGCCTCCCGCCAAGGTCGTATTCGGATGTCGAGACTGAGAAGCCGAACCTCCCGGCTGCTGCCGCGAGGGCCTTGACCGCCTCGGCGGTCACCTCCACTCCGACGCCGTCACCGGGGATGGTGGCGATGTTGTAGCTGGTCACGGCCGGAACCTTAGGTGGCTACGACCGGCAGTCCACTGGCCACGCCTGCTTTTCGAGTAGAGCCCGGCTCAGCCCACCTTGTTGAGCGCCTCCACGAAGGCTTCCGCCGATCCTTCGACCACATCGGTGTTGATCGAACGTCCGGAATAGGTGTCCTCGCCGAGGCGGACGACCACGTTGATCTCCGCCATGGCGTCGGCTCCCGACGTCACCGGGACCACCCGGTAGTCGACGAGACGAGCGTCGAGGTCGAAGGCCTGACGGATCGCTGCAAATGCCGCGTGCACCATTCCGTCTCCCTTGCCGACGAATTCGCGCACTTCGCCACCCACCTCCAGCGACACGGTTGCCTCGGGCGTGACATCGTGCCCGCCGGTCACGTGCAGTCCGAGCATGCGTACCGGCCCGGACACGTGGACCGACTCCTCGTCGATGATGGCGCGAAGCTCCTCGGCGCCGATCTGGATCTTGCGGTCGGCGAGTTGCTTGAACTTCTCGAAGGCGCGGTTGAAAGCCTCATCTTCGAGCACTATCTCGAGGTTGGCGAGGGCATCGGCAAAACCGGCCCGTCCGGAGTGCTTGCCGAGGATGATCTGGCCGCCCGCCTGCCCGACTGACTCTGCGTTCATGATCTCGTAGGTCTCGCGGGCGCGGAGCACGCCGTGCTGGTGGATGCCGGACTCGTGGGCGAAGGCGTTCCTGCCGACCACGGCCTTGTTGAACTGCACCGGATATCCGGTGAGACGCGAAACGAGTCGTGACGTCTCGAAGATCTGGGTGGTGTCGGCGCCGACCGTCACCCCGAAGGCGTCCTCACGCGTCTTGACGGCCATGATGATCTCTTCGATCGACGTGTTTCCTGCCCTTTCGCCGATGCCGTTGATAGCACCCTCGATCTGGCGTGCTCCCGCGTGGATCGACGAGAGCGAGTTCGCCACCGCCAGACCCAGGTCGTTGTGACAGTGCACCGAAACGACCACGTCGTCCCGATCGCCTTTGACCTCCGAGTAGACCGTCTTCATGAGCTCCACGAAGTCCGACGGCGTCGCGTAGCCGACGGTGTCGGGGATGTTGATCGTGGTGGCACCGGCGGCGACGGCCTGTCTGCAAACCTCGATGAGGAAGTCGTGGTCCGTGCGGGTCGCATCCTGGGGCGAGAACTCGACGTCGTCGGTGTACTTCCGGGCTCTCTTGACGCCTTCGACGGAGGCCTTGAGCACCTCGTCGGGGGTGAGCCGGAGCATCTTCTCCATGTGGATCTGCGAGGTGGACATGAACACGTGGATCCGGAAACGCTCTGCGGCCCGCAGGGCGTCATAAGCCTTGTCGATGTCGTTGGGGTGGGCGCGGGCCAGGCTGGCGATCACCGGACCCTTGACCCC
Organism: Acidimicrobiia bacterium; assembly: GCA_041567215.1. Taxonomy (GTDB): domain Bacteria; phylum Actinomycetota; class Acidimicrobiia; order Spongiisociales; family ZC4RG35; genus JBFGRR01. The sequence goes on from JBFGRR010000048.1 coordinate 6,787, forward strand.
GGCGGCGATCCGGGAAACGGCCTGGAAGTCGCCCGGAGACGAGGCGGCGAACCCGGCCTCCAGCACGTCCACTTTCAGCTTGGCCAACTGGTGGGCGATGGCCACTTTCTCTTCGGGTGTGAGGGCGATGCCGGGTGCTTGTTCTCCATCGCGCAGGGTGGTGTCGAAGATGATCAGTCGGTCTGTCATGTCGTCGTGCTCCAGTGGTCGTGTGTCGTTCGTGTCGGGGATGATCTCGCCGGGCTAGCCATGCCGCTACCCGGCGGTCAAAGGGCCAGCACAGCCCTCACACGAACCCGGCGGGGCCTGTTCATGCCGGGGGTTTCTTGGCCTGCATGAACGGCATCATCTCCCGCAACTGCTCTCCGACCCGCTCGATCGGATGCGCCCTCTCGGCGGCTCGCTTCTCGAGCAGGAACGGGGCACCCTCACGAGCCTGTGCCAGCCACTCGTTCGCGAAAGCTCCTGACTGGATCTCGCCGAGGATGTCCTTCATCGCTTTGCGCGTGTCGTCTGTGACGATGCGCGGTCCACGGCTGTAGTCGCCGTACTCGGCGGTGTCCGAGATGGAGTACTGCATGTAGGAGAGGCCGCCCTCGTACAGGAGATCAACGATCAACTTCAGTTCGTGGAGGGTCTCGAAGTAGGCCGACTCCGGCTGGTACCCGGCTTCAACGAGCGTCTCGAACGACGCCTTGATGAGTTCGGCGAGCCCTCCGCAGAGGATCACCTGCTCGCCGAACAGGTCGGTCTCTGTCTCCTCGCGGAACGTCGTCTCCAACACCCCTGCACGCGCTCCGCCGATACCCCACGCATAAGACAGGCCGAGGTCGTGGGCAGTTCCGGTGGCGTCTTGGTGCACGGCGAGGAGGCAGGGCACTCCCGAGCCTTCGGTGTAGGTGCGGCGAACCAGGTGCCCGGGCCCTTTGGGGGCGACCATCAGCACGTCCACGTCCTCGGGTGGCGTGATCGTCCCGAAGTGGATGTTGAAGCCGTGGGCGAAGAGGAGGGCGTCGCCTGCCGACAGGTTCTGTTCGATCTCTGCCTTGTAGAGGTCGGCGGCATGCTGGTCGGGGACCAGGACCATGATGGTGTCGGCCCACGACGAAGCGGCGGCGTTGCTCATCACGGTCAGACCGTCGGCCTCGGCCTGGGCCCTACCGGACGAGCCCTCACGAAGCCCGACCACCACGTCCACGCCCGACTCCTTCAGGTTGCGCGCATGAGCGTGGCCCTGGCTCCCGTAGCCGAGGACGGCCACCCTGCGACCCTTGATGATGTCCGGGTCGGTGTCCTTTTCGTAGTAGATCGTGGCCATCGGATCCTCTCAGTTCACGGCTCGAAGCCGGGTTTGCTTACCTTTCAGGTCGCGCCCGAGTGCGACTCTTCCCGACTTCACGAGGTCGATCACGCCATAAGGCCGGACCAGGTCGAGGAAGTCGTTGATCTTGCCAGGCTCGCCGGACACCTGGAAGCAGATGGAGTTGTGTCCGACGTCCACGGCCACCGCCTTGAAGATCGAACCTATCTCGAGGACCTCGGAACGCCTGCCGGCGGCCGCGGCCACTCTCACCAGCATGATCTCGCGCTCGAGCGCGGTCACCGGATCGAGTTCGGTGATCTTCACGACGTTCACGAGCTTGTGGAGCTGCTTCTTCACCTGCTCCAGCTCGGGTGCCTCGACCACGATGGTCATTCGAGACATACCCTCCTCGTGGGATGGCCCGACCGCCAGGGAGTGGATGTTGAAGCCACGTCTGGCGAGCAGCGACGAGACCCGGGCGAGAACGCCCGGTTTGTCTTCGGTCAGTACGGAGAGTGTGTGGTTCATGTGTGCGCTCGCTCTCAGGGAAGGTCGCCGGCGGGGCCGAGTTGGGTTTCGGAGGGTCCGAGGATCACATCGTCGTTCGAGCCGCCCGCAGGGACCATCGGGAACACCATTTCGTCCGGATCGACGACGAACTCCACGACGACAGGGCGATCGTCGATGGCCAGCGACTTCTCGATCGTCGGGGCCACGTCCTCGGGGCTCTCCGCTCGAAGTCCGGCACAACCCATGGCTTCGGCGAGCTTCACGTAGTCCACTCCATGGCCGAGCACCGAGGCCGAGAGCCGTCCACCGTAGAAGAGCTTCTGCCACTGGGTGACCATTCCATATGAGCCGTTGTTGAAGACGGCGATCTTCACCGGGATTCCCTCCTCGGCGGCCGTGATCAGTTCCTGACTCGTCATCTGGAAGCAGCCGTCTCCGTCTATGGCGTA
>JBFGRR010000049.1:0-9048 GCA_041567215.1 Acidimicrobiia bacterium
CTCCCGCTCGATACCGCTGGACCGCATCGGGGTTGGCCTCCAGCACCGCATCCACCGCCTCCGCGATGACACCGGCGTCCGAGACCTGAACCAGGTCGCGCGCTGCCGCCACCTGGGCAGGGCTGCCCTCTCCCCGGGCTACTCCATCGAGAACCTCTTTTGCTCCCGATGCGGACAGGGTTCCATCGGCCACCAGCGCCAGCAGCTCGGCCAAGCCTGCGCCGTCGAGTCCGCTGTCCGCCAGTTCGCGGCTCTCACGCCGCAGCCAGGCGGTGACCTCGCCCGTCGCCCATACCGCCGCCGAACGAGGCTCGGCGCCCGATGCGACCGCGTCGTCGAAGAGGCGGCGTATCGCGTCGCCGGCATCGGAGAGGATGTCGGCCACCTGACCATCCACCCCCAGGCTCCGGTAGCGCGATCGGCGGGCCGAAGGGAGCTCGGGGATCGAAGCCCGAAGCGACTCGGTCCACTCTCGGTCGAAGACCATCGGCACCAGGTCCGGCTCGGTGAAGTAGCGGTAGTCGGAACTGCCTTCCTTGGTTCGCATGCCGTGGGTCACCCCACCGGCCTCGTCCCAGTGCCGGGTCTCCTGCACGAGGCTCTCCCCCGCTTCGAGGGCGTCGATCTGACGCTCGATCTCGAAAGCCACCGCTCGCTCGAGCGAGCGGAACGAATTCATGTTCTTGACTTCCACCTTGGTGCCGAGCTCTTCGTCACCGGCACGCCTGACGGACACGTTGGCGTCGAAACGGAGGGAGCCTTCCTCGAGCTTGGCATCCGATACACCAAGCTCGGCCACGACATCACGGATCGCCTGGGCGTAGGCGCGTGCTTGCTCCGCACTCCGGATGTCGGGCTTGGACACGATCTCCACGAGCGGAACTCCGGCCCGGTTGAAGTCGAGCAGGGTCTCGGTCGATGCGTGGATCCGCCCACTCTCGCCGACATGCACGGACTTGCCCGTGTCCTCCTCCATGTGGGCCCGCTCGATCCCGATCCTCGCCGTTTCTCCATCGGCATCGACGTCGAGGAAGCCATCGACACACACGGGATGGTCGAACTGGCTGATCTGGTAGTTCTTGGGCAGATCGGCATAGAAGTAGTTCTTCCGGTGGAAGACAGACTGGTCTACGACCGTGCAGTTGAGAGCCATGCCGATCTGGGCGATCCACTCGATGGCCGTCCGGTTGGGAACCGGGAGCGCGCCGGGAAGCGCCAGGCAGGTCGGGCACACGTGGCGATTCGGCTCCCCCCCGAAGTCCACGGCGCAACCGCAGAACATCTTCGATCGGGTCGCCAGTTCGACGTGCACCTCGATGCCGATGACCGCTTCCCAGCTCATGGGGCCACCAATTCGGGCCGCGCCGAGAACCCGGCGATCCTCTCGACTTCCGCCGCAACCTGGAACAGCAGCGGCTCGGCCAGCGCCGGGGCCATCACCTGGAAGCCGATGGGAAGCCCGGCCGCATCCAGGCCGATGGGGACCGAGATGGCCGGGTGGCCGGCGAGGTTCGAGGGAATGGTGCAGACATCGGACAGGTACATGGAGAGCGGGTTCATGGTGCGCGCGCCCAACTCGAAAGCCGTGGTCGGACTGGTCGGCGAGACCAGCACGTCCACCTTCTCATAGGCCGCTGCCAGGTCCGACTGGATCAGGGTTCGCGCCTTGTGGGCCTGGCCGTAGAAGGCGTCGTAATAGCCCGCCGAGAGCGCGTAGGTGCCGAGGAGGATCCTGCGGGTCACCTCGGGACCGAAACCGCTGGCACGGCTCCGGGCCATCATCTCCTCTGTGGTCGCCCCGTCGAGCCGCAGGCCGTAGCGGACGCCGTCGAAGCGGGCGAGATTGGCCGAGCACTCTGCCGGGGCGATCAGGTAGTAGGCCGACAGAGCCACTTCGAAAGTGGGCAGGGAGACCTCGAGCACTGTCGCACCCCGGTCTGCCAGGGAGTCGATCATCCGCCGGCACGCCGAGGCGACCTCGGGGTCGTAACCATCGCCGCCGAGTTCTTTGACCACACCGACCCGCAATCCGTCCACGCCACGGTCGATACCCGACGCGAGGTCCGGAACGGGGCCGCGCCACGAGGTGGCATCGAGCGGGTCATGGCCGGCTATCGCATCGAGGACCAGCACCGCGTCCTCCACGGTCCGCGTCAAGGGGCCGATCTGGTCGAGACTGGAGGCGAATGCGATGAGGCCGTACCGGCTGACCAACCCGTATGTGGGCTTCATCCCGACCACTCCGCAGAGGGCACCGGGTTGACGTATGGATCCCCCCGTGTCCGATCCGAGCGCACCGAGGGCCGAACCGGCCGCCACGGCCGCTGCGGAGCCTCCCGAAGAACCTCCGGGCACCCGATCCGTGTCCCATGGATTGCGGGTCGGCCCGAAAGCGGAGTTCTCGGTGGACGAGCCCATGGCGAACTCGTCGAGGTTGGTCTTGCCGACCAGGATCGCTCCGGCCTCCCGGAGCCGGGCCACGACGGTGGCGTCGTAAGGGGGACGATATCCCGCGAGGATCTGAGACGAGCAGGTCGTTTCCATGCCTCGCGTGCACAGATTGTCCTTGAGGGCGATGGGGATGCCTTGCAGCGGGCCGGCCACCTCTCCCCTCTCGAAGGCGGCGTCCGCCTCTGCAGCTGCAAGCCGGGCGCCCTCGTGATCGATCGTCAAGTAGCTGTGCAGCTCGGCCTCCGTGTGGCTGGCGCGGGTGAGAACCTCCTCCACCAGGCCGGAAGCGGACAGGGAGCCGGCGCGGAGGCGCTTGCCCGCCTCGGCGATCGTGATCACTCTGCGTCCATCGCCGGCGGGGCGACGAAGTAGCCGTCCCGGCTCTCGGGGGCCTGAGAGAGGACCTCGTCACGATCCAGCGAGGGCCTGGCCTCGTCCTCCCTGAACGCGTTGGTGAACCCGAGCGGATGGGCGGTCGCCTCGACATCGGTCGTGTCGAGAGCCTGGACCCTGGCGGCATGATCGAGGATCACCCCGAGCTGCTTGCGATACATCTCCAGTTCATCGGCACTCAGGTCCAGACGCGCCAGCCTGGCCACATGTTCGATGTCGATGTCGATTGGCATGGAGCGGGGAGTGTAGGTCCACGACCAGGTAGCTTTGCCCGGTGCGAGTCCCTCGAGCCCTCATCGGTGCAACCACCGCGGCGATCCTCGCGGTCGGGGCATGGGGATGGGCCACCGACCGGACCGGTCTCGCAGGCGCGACGCTCCGGGTCGGAGCGGTGATGGCGGCGCTCTTCGTCGCCTGGCCGTCGCTCACCGAGTTCGAATGGCGGCGCTCGTGGTGGATCCCGGTGGCGATGGCGCTCGTGGCATGGAGACCGCGGTCGGCCTGGTTGGTCATCCCGTTGCTGGTGGTGGTCGCGACCCGACGACCCGGCGACAAGTAGCGTTTGCTCCGATGCATGCTTGCCCTCTCTTCGTGATCGATCCGTCTCCATTTGCGCCGACCGAGGAGATCGACCAGGCGGTGCGGGACTTCGAAGAGGTGGCCCTGGCCCTCAGGGAGCTGGACGCGCCGGCGGCGATCCACCTCTCGGGTCCCTTGCTCACCGCCCTGGCCGCCCGCAAGATCGAACCCGGGCTCGCCGATGTCGAATGGGTGCGTACCGGGTGGGCGGCGCCCGATCTCACATCGATCCCGGACCGATTGGCGCTGCTGGCCCTGAGCCACGAGGCAGAGGCCATGCGGAGGATCGGGGTCGAGCCCGGATCTCTGTGGGTGCGCGGTTGGTGGGATCGCCGTATACCCCATCTCGTGGCCGGCGCAGGGGTCGACAGCCTCATCCTCCATGCGGATCTCCTCGGCGAGAGGGAGCCGGGAGTCGTCGCGTTCTTGGATCGAGTGCTTCCCGTCATCCCCCTGATGGGTCACCTCCCCGATGCGCGCTCCGATGGCCTCGTTCTCTTCACGGTGTCTGCTTCTGATCCCGCTCGAAACCTGGAGGCGGCGATGGAGGCATGCAGAGGGAGGATCCTCACGCCTCGTTCATACCTCACCGATCACAATCCCACCGGCCGTTACCACCCCACCACGGAGGTCCCCAGCGAGGACCGTGAGTCCGCCCGCCTGCGGAGGAAGATGATCCGCCTCGCCACCAGGATCCCTGACAAGCTGACCCCCTCTGCAACCGAAGACCTCTTGGCCGGCTGCCACGGTCCCGCCCACGCACGCGGGGCGAGCGCCGACCTCCGCCGGGGCGCACACGAAGCCCTGGTGCGGGCTCGCCGAACTATCGACGCGGATCGCCGTCGCGGCGACGACTGGACCCGCGTGTCACGGGTCGATTGGGATGCGGACGGGGTCGAAGAGCTCCAGGTGGAGCTGGCAACCCTCTCGATCGTCGTGGACCCCACCGAATCGGGAGAGATCCTCTCCCTGGACGACAAGGCTCTCGGGTGGGCCGTGAACGTCCTGGACACCGAGAGCGGAGGGGCGCTGTTCCGTTTCACCGACATGGAAGGCTCCCAGACGGACGCCGCGCTGGCCGTGCACGCCGTCGAGGAGTCAAAGGGCTCCGTGACGGTCGACATGACCGGACCCGTCGGCAGCGGATCGGTCCGTTGCCGACTCGAGATGGCCGGACACAAGGTGTCCCTCGCATACGAGCTCGCCGGTTCTCCGCGCGGGAGGGCCGGGCTCGAGTTGCCGCTCGCCACCGGGACGACTCGCACCCGGGTAGACGGGTCCGAGTGGTCAGACCTGGCGGACGCGACACCGCTCGCCGGTCACAGGTTCCGGTTCTCAGGGAGCCGCCACCAGGTTCTCGTCACGTCTTTGACGCCGGCCCAGTGTTTCACCCGTCCGTCCCCAGGAGGAATCGTCCTCTGGCTGCACTGGGAGGTCGAGGGCGCCGCCAGTCACGAGGCGACCATCGACCTGAGCCCGTCCACCTAGGCGGAAAAGACCGCCTGGAGGGTTGCATGGATGGACGTGAGGTCCTGCAGCGCCACGCTCTCGTCCGCCTTGTGGGCGTGAAAGGCCTCCCCGGGCCCGTAGTTGACGGCCGGTATGCCGTAGAGCCCGAGCCTGGCGACATCCGTCCAGCCCTGCTTCGGCGCCAGCTGGGCACCCGAAACCGACCTGATCCCGTCCACGAGTGGATGGGACGCATCGACCGGCCCCGCCGGAGCAGTGTCGGTGATCTCGACTCGATCCACCCCCTCGCAGACCGCCTTGACCTGCTCGATGGCGTCGTCGACAGTCCTCCTCGGACTGAACCGGTAGTTGAGATTGAGGACGAACTCGGACGGTATGACGTTGTTGGCTATCCCGCCCACGGCCCTGGTGATCGACATCACCTCGCGGTACTCCAGACCCTCGATCGTCACCGGGTTGGGTGGGATCGCCCCGATCCTCTCGATCCAGGGGGCCGCCTTGGCGATCGCGTTCTCTCCCCACCAGGGCCGCGCGGAGTGCGCCGCCTTGCCGGTGAAGGTCACCTCGGCGTTGACGACCCCGTTGCACCCGAGTTGGATCTCGCCGTCGCTCGGCTCCAGGACCACCGCGAACTCGGCGTCCTGAAGCCAGTCGAGCCGATTGAGGATGGGTTCGAGAGCGTTGCCGGCGGCCGGGCCCTCCTCCCCCTCATAGAAGATCCCGACGACGTCATAGGGGCCCGTGCGGACCAGCGGGTCCTCCAGCAGGTGGATCATCACCGCGACCCCGCCCTTCATGTCGGCCGCACCGAGACCGGTCAACCGCCCTTCCTCCACCTTTGCGGGGCCTTGTCCCTGGGGAGGGACCGTGTCGAGGTGGCCCGCGAGCAGCACGATCGGCCGGCCGGTGGATTCACCGACGACCAGGGAGTTGGCGATGCGTTTGACGGCCGAATCCCCCCTCACCCTCATGAGCCGGGTTGCCACCGCCGTGCAAAGCCGGCCTTCGAATCCGGTCGGGGACGGGATGTCGACCAGTGAAACGAGGGTCTCTTCGAGGTTCACAGCTGCACCCCCAGCTCCCGCAGGAACTCGTTGAGCGCGAGGCGCTCATCGTGGCGCTCGGATCGGTGGCCGATGATCAGCGCACACTGCAATTCGAAACGGCCTGCCGGGAAGTCCTTGGGTCTCGATCCGGGGACCACCACCGAGCCGGCGGGCACCCGGCCGCGATACTCGACGGGCTCGGGGCCCGTCACGTCGATGACCGGTGTCGAAGATGTGATAGTCGTATTTGCCCCCAGGATCGCTCCCGCTTCCACCAACGTACCTTCGACGACGATGCTCCGGCTGCCAACGAAGGCTCCATCCTCGATGATGACCGGGCGGGCGTTGGGCGGCTCCAGCACTCCGCCTATCCCCACCCCGCCCGAGAGATGGACGTTCTTGCCGATCTGGGCACACGATCCGACCGTCGCCCAGGTATCCACCATCGTTCCGGCACCGACGTAAGCGCCGATGTTGACGTAACCGGGCATGACGATCACCCCCGGCTCACAGAAGGCCCCGTACCGGACGGTCCCGGGGGGAACCACCCGAACCCCCTGCTCTGCCAGTCCGCTCTTGAGCGGGATCTTGTCGCGGAACTCGAACGGACCGACCTCGAGTGTGCTCATCTCCTGGAGGCGGAAGTACAGCAGGATCGCCTCCTTCACCCAGAGATTGACCTGCCAGGTTCCCTCGACCTTCTCGGCCACGCGGATCTCTCCCCGGTCGAGCATCGCCACGGCATGTTCCACGGCGGAGCGCGCCTCCTCCACGGGGATCTCCCCGTCGTAGGCAGCCTGGATCACCTCGGCTTCAAACACTCGATCACCGCCTCTGCAGCCCGGCCACACTCCTCGAGCGTCGGCACGAGTGCCAAGCGTAGGAACCCCGATCCGCCGACTCCGAATGCACGGCCCGGCGAAACGACGATTCCCGAATCCAGCAGCCTCTGTGTCGCCTCGACGTCGTCATCCACGGACACCCACAAGTAGAGCCCCGCTCTCGAGGCGACCGTTTCGATGCCGGCCGCCGCGAACGCCTCGCGCAGGACGGCTCTCTTGGCTGCGAAGATCGCCCGCCGCTCGGCGGCATGGCCATCGTCCCCCCAGGCTGCCATCGCCGCTGCCTGGGTGAACTCGGGCGGAGCCGTTCCCGTCGAGGTCCGCAACGCCACCAGGGCCGCGATGGCCTCGGCGTCACCGACGACCGCCGCCGAGCGATACCCGGTCATCCCTGATCGTTTCGAGAGGCTGAGGAACGAGAGCACGCCTTCGAAGTCCGGCCCGGCCGCCTGGAGAACACTCCCGGGAGGTTCGTCCTCATAGAGGTCCACGTAGCACTCGTCGGCACACAGGAGCGCCCCGGCTTCACGGGTGCGCTCGAGGACGCCCTCGATGTCGGACGGGGACATCACAGAGCCGGTCGGGTTGTTCGGCGAGCACGTCCAGACGATCGAGGCCCGGCCCCAGATCTCCTCGGGAACCAAGTCGGCCCGAAAGACGAAGTCACCGCCGAGTTCGACGGCAAACGACTGGGCACCAGCCATCAGGGCACCCCGCTCGTAGATCGGATATCCGGGCGAAGGCCAGACCACGACCTCGTCGGCGTCTCGATCGACGAATGCCAGCGGCGTCGAGAAGATCGCCTCCTTCGAGCCGGTGGTCGGCAGGACCTGGGTGTCCGGATCGACGCCGACGCCAAAACGCCTCTCGACGTAGTCGGCGACGGCTCTCCTCAGGCCGGGGAGACCGCGGGTGGTCGGGTACTGCGACACGGCCGGGACGGCTTCGATCATCGCGGCAGGGATGAATGGTGGCGTCGGCTCGCGCGGGTCGCCGATCGAGAAGTCCACGAGCGGCTTGCCCTCGGCGCGCAGCGCCCTGGCGCGCTCTTGAATAGCCGCGATCGGATATGAACCGAGACGTCCGAGGACCGGATTGAGACGCATCCGGCAACGCTAGCGAGGGACGCATTCGCCGGAGCGGTCCTTACACTCCGCGCTCGTGAGTTATCGGTGGATCTACATCGGCCTCGGCGCACTCGCGGTCGCGGTGATCGCCCTAGGGGCGCTGCTGGCGCGCAGTGGCGATCCCGCCGCACTGCCCGACGCCATCGAGTCGGTGTTTCCTCGCCCGAACGACTCGGTGATACGCCAGACGGTCGTCGAAGTCGATCTGAGCGTCGGATATGCGGCCGACATCTACGTTGACGGGTTCCTCGTACCGTCCACCGAGGTGTCGATCGTCGACGGGACCAACGTGTATCGATGGTCGCCGTCGCCCACCTCGGTGTACCTGGCCGAGTGGAGTCCGGGCACCCACACCGTGCGGGTCGTGTGGCGAAGCATCGTCGGATCCCCAGAGGCCGGGGAGTTCAGCTGGGAATTCAGGGTGCAGTGAGGGCAGCGGGCCCGACCTCGAGCAGGCGGACGAAAGAGGCTTCGTCGATGACTGGTATGCCCAACTCCGCCGCCTTGGAGATCTTCGCTGCCCCCGGGGACGAACCGGCGACCACAGCCGACGTGTTCTTCGAGACCGAACCGGTTGCCTTGCCACCTCGATCCTCGATGGCGAGCTTGGCCTCGTCGCGGCTGAAGGCCTCCAGGGTGCCGGTCACCACCAGGGTGACCCCGGCCAGTAGATCGACGCGGCCCGACTCCTCGGGATCTGCGAGCCGGACCCCTGCCGAGGCGAGTTTCTCGACCAGGGTGCGGTTGTCGGGTTCCTGGCCCCATTCGTAGACGCTGCGGGCGATCACCGGGCCGATCCCCTCCACCGAGGCGATCTCCTCCTCCTCGGCTTCCATCAGGCGCTGAAGCGTGCGGAACCTGCGCGCCAGCGTCCGGGCGACCGTTCCGCCCACATGGCGGATTCCCAGCGCGGTGAGCAGCCTCGCGAGCGGTCGATCCCTTGCGGAGTCGATACCAGCGGCGAGGTTGGCGGCTGAGGTGTCCCCCCAGCCGTCCCACTCGGCGAGGAGGCCGACGTCCATCAAGAAGATGTCGGCAGGATCGGCGATCACACCCTCGCGAATCAGCAGGTCGATGGTCCGATAGCCGAGACCCTCGATGTCCATCCCGCCGCGGCCTGCGAAGTGGGCCAGCCACTCA
>JBFGRR010000050.1:0-9030 GCA_041567215.1 Acidimicrobiia bacterium
CCGGCCAGGAGAGGGGTGTCGATGAGTCCCGGTGCGATCGTGTTCACCCTGACACCGACCGATGAGAGATCCCGGGCCACCGGAAGAGTCATCCCGACTATGCCGCCCTTGGAAGCCGAGTATGCGGCCTGCCCGATCTGCCCGTCGAAAGCGGCCACCGACGCCGTGTTCACGATGGCTCCGCGGGCTCCATCGACGGGTTCGGTCTTGGCCATCTCCACCACGGCCAGCCTGATGCAGTTGAAGGTGCCGATGAGGTTCACACCGATCACGGCCTGGAAGTCACCAAGGTCGTGGGGAGTACCGTCGCGATTCAGGGTCCGGGCCGGCAGACCGACGCCTGCACAGTTGACGAGGGACCGCAAGGGACCCAGTTCGACCGCGGTCTGCACGGCGGCCTGTATCTGCTCGCTGCTCGTCACGTCGGCTGCCACGAAGGCGCCGCCGATCTGGGAGGCCAGCTCATCGGCAGGCTGCAGGTCGACGATCACCACCCGGGCGCCGCTCTCGGCCAAACGCCGGGCAGTTGCGGCACCCAGCCCCGAGGCACCTCCAGTGACGATCGCAGATGAGCCGCCGAGATCCATGATGAGCCTCCAACTAGATCGGATTGCCGACGCTACCAGGCCATACTGACCGGCCATGAGAGTGGGCATGTTCGACTCCGGACTGGGTGGTCTGTCGGTGGCACAGGAGCTCCGCGAGCTCGAGCCGTTCATCGACCTCCACTATGTCGCGGATCGCGCCCGGTCACCCTATGGACCCCGTCCGCTCCACGTCGTTCGCAGATTCGCAGAGGAGATCACCGCCCACCTGCTGGCCGCCGGCTCCGGCCTCATCGTCGTCGCCTGCAACGCCGCATCCAGTGCGGCCCTCCACCACCTGCGAGGCCTCCATCCTGGGGTCCCGTTCGTCGGGATGGAACCGGCCGTCAAACCTGCGGCGCTCCACACGGCGAGCGGCGTCGTTGGGGTGCTGACCACCAGGGCCACGTTCCAGGGCGATCTGTTCGCATCGGTGGTAGATCGTTTCGCATCGGGAGTGGCGGTGCGCGCCGTCGTGTGCGACGGGTGGGTCGAACTGGTCGAGAGAGGACAGATCTCGGGCCAGGAGGCCGAGGAGGCGGTGCGCCGCCATGTCGAGCCCCTGATCGAGGCCGGAGCCGACACCCTCGTCCTGGGATGCACCCACTTCCCCTTCCTGGGGCCGATGATCCGCACGGTGGCGGGCCCGGGCGTGTCCGTGGTGGATCCCGGACCGGCGGTCGCCCGCCAGACCCAGAGGCTGGCCATCGAGCTGGGCCTCACCAAGGGCTCGGGCGCCATCCGCTTCGACGTCACCGGCCCGGCGGGCGGGGTGGCGGAGCTCGCCTCGCGCCTGGCTGGATTCGAGGTGTCGCCGACGACCGTAACCTTGGGCACCGATGAGTGACTTGGACCCCTGGGACAGCGCGCTGCTATCCGCCCTCGACGCCCCCGACTCGGGCAGCCTGGAGACGATCGAGGAGCTCGCAGAATCGAGCGGCATCTCACTACCCCTCCTCGAGGTGCTGGCGAGGGAAGGCCTGTTGCTCCCCCGATCGGGTCCGCCCAATGCCCTCTTCGACCCGTCCGACGCCGAGGCCGTCAAGGCCGGCCTCGAGTTGGTGTCGGATGGATTGCCACTCGCCGAACTCCTCGACCTCGCACGGAGGATGGACGAGGCGATGAAGCCGGTGGCCGATCAGGCGGTGGATGTCTTCGCCCGTTTCGTCCGCGACTCGGTGGAGGCCTCGGCGACTTCCGGTGAGGAGGCAGCCGCCCGGCTCGTGGAGGCTTTCCGGTCCATGCTGCCCGCAACCAGCCGCCTCGTGGCGCACCACTTCCGCAGTCTGCTCGTGTCGAGCGCCCGGGAGCGGATCACAGAACGATGATCCACACGAGGCGAGTCGAGCACCCTCTCCCTCTCCTGGATCACCGTCCCGGCCTCGTCTGGCTCTCGCCCACGGTGAGCATCGTCGGCTTTGGAGAGGCCATGCGGGTCGCCGCCGGTTTCGGCGCCGACCGGTTCGAGCGTGCGGACGAGGCTTTTCGCGAATGGTGTCCGGAGGTTCGCGACGAGGTCGCCCTTCCCGGTTCGGGCTCGGTGGCGTTCTCGTCTTTCACATTCGACGGCCGGTCGCCAGGGTCGGTTCTCATCGTCCCGGAGATCATCTTCGGAAGAAGCGGAGACACATGGTTCGTCACGACGGTCGATGGCGCCGACCCGACCCCGTACTGCCATCCAGCCGGTACGGCGGAAGCCGAAACGGACCGGCCCCGCTACGCGGGTTCCTCCGTACCCGACGTGCTGTGGCTCGAGGCCGTGGCGCGCGCCATCGAGAGGATCGACACCCCCCATCTCGACAAGGTCGTGCTGGCCCGGGACTTCGCCGTGTGGTCGAAGCGCCCCTTCGATTCGAGGCTGTTGCTCGAACGGCTCCACGCCCGCTTCCCGGGCTGCTTCACGTTCCTGGTGGACGGTCTTGTCGGCGCCTCTCCCGAGTTGCTCGTCAGAAAGGCCGAGGACCACATCGAGTCGGTGGCTCTGGCCGGGTCCGCCCGAAGATCCGCAGACCAGCAGGAGGATCGTCGCATCGGTGAAGCATTGCTCCAGTCGGACAAGGACCGCAGGGAACACGACATGGCCGCTGACTCCGTCGCCGCAGTCCTGCGCGAGTTGTGCGATGGCGTCATCCGGGATGTCGAGCCCGCCCTTCTGGAGTTGGCCAACGTGCGTCATCTGGCCACCCGTTTCGTCGCTCGCACCAGTGGCCCGATGTCCATCCTGGACGTGGTCGCCAAACTGCATCCGACCGCGGCGGTCGGCGGCTGGCCCACCGCGGCTGCGGTCGAGACCATCAGGGAGCTCGAGATGATGGATCGGGGTCGCTACGCCGGCCCGGTTGGATGGATGGACGCCACCGGAGACGGCGAGTTTGCGATCGCCCTCCGCTGCGCCGAGCTGTCCGGGGCCCGGGCGCGCCTGTTCGCAGGTGCCGGAATCGTGCGCGGATCACTCCCCGAGACGGAGTTGGAGGAGACCCGGCTCAAACTCCAGGCGATGCTCAGCGCCCTCGAGCCCTGACCAGAGCCGCCACGACGGAGTCCGTCGCCTGACGATGGACCTCGACGTTCGCCCTCCGGTCCGTCACCACCTCGATCAACCGGAGCCCGCCCCGCTCGAGCCCTTCGACGATCTCGGGTCGCAGATCATCAGGGCTCTCGATCAGCCGGTGATCCACTCCGTGGAACGCCGCGAGCGCCTCGAAGCTCCGGCCGTGGGGCGTCCCGAAGCCCCGCTCGAAACTCTCGGGGAACCGGGCCTGGGGCAGGAACGAGAAGATCCCACCACCGTCGTTGTTGACGATCACGAAGACGCAGTCGGGTCTCTCCGAGAGCAGGAACCCGTTTTGGTCGTGGAGCATCGACAGATCTCCACCCAAGGCCACCACCGGGCCGGTCGCCAGGGCAGCGCCGAGCACGGACGACACGAACCCATCGATCCCCGACGCGCCCCGGTTGGACAGGACCTGGAGCTGTTTCGGGCGCATGAACCAGTCGAGATCGCGCACGGGCATGGAGGAAGCCGCATAGAGGACCCTGCCTTCGGGCAGAGCGTCGGCGGTGTCCCTCGCCACCCGTGGTTCCGACGGAGTCATCAGGCCATCGAGGAACCCGTCCAAAGCGGTCCGGCCGATCGACTCCGCCTCCAGCCAGTCTGATGACCAGTCTGAGTCGACGGTGCCGGGCGTTGGGAATTCGGCGACGATCTGTGTCGCGCCGCGATCGGGGTCCGGCCAGCCGGCGGGATCGACGACCACTCTCTTTGGAGCCCTTGCGACGAGACGAGCCACATTCCTGGACAATCCGGCCCTGCCGACCACCACGGCCACATCGGGAACATGGGACTCCAGGAACATCGGGTCTGCGAGCAGATGGTGCGCCGTCGAGATGACTCCCGGCGTTCGCGCCCCGGAATGGGCTTCGGCGATGACCGGCCACGGATGGACAGGCAGTCGGCCTGCCCCGGTGCCGGCGACCACCAGCACCCTCCCGTCGAGCGGGCCCGCACTCCCGGTCGCGCTCTCGACCCGGATCGACTCGGTCCACGGACGTCCCCCGGGGCGTCCTGACACCGGTCCCTCGAAGGGGGCGACCGCCACCCGACCATCATCCCACTCGGGAACGAGCGGCTCACGGAAACCGATGTTCAGGTGCACCGGACCGGGACGGATACCCCCGGCCTCCGAAACCGCTCGACACACGGTCGAACGCCAGTAGGCATTGGCACCGGGAGAGTCCTCCGGTACGCCCACCTCACAGAACCATCGAACCCGTTCCCCGTACAGCTTGACCTGATCGATGGTCTGGTTGGCTCCCGCGTGCCGCAGTTCCGGTGGCCGGTCCGCGGTGAGCACGAGCATCGGGACCCCGGCCATGTCGGCTTCGACGACCGCCGGTGCCAGGTTCGCCGCGGCGGTCCCTGATGTCGTGACGACCGCGGCGGGACGGCCCGAGGCCTTGCCGATGCCGACCGCCAGGAACCCCGCCGACCGCTCGTCGATCTCTACATGAACCCGCATGCCCTCGGCCCCGAGCGCTGCGATCACCAGGGCGCCCGAGCGAGATCCCGGAGAGATGACCACGTGTTCGACACCGTTGCGCATCAGTTCGTCGACGAGTACCTCCGCGAATGCGGTGGAGGGGTTGGCGACCGTCACGTCAGTAGCTCCGCCGCCTCGCGGAACCGCCTCATGATCCGTGACTCCGACTCGCGGTCGGCCGCCCACTCCTCGAGAAGCCCGGGATCGGGAGCGGGACGGCGCACCTCGATCGATCCACCCAGCGGAACCAGCGGTGCGAGACAGACATCTCCCCCCATGAGCGAAACCGTTCCCAATCCGCACGCATGCGGCAGTTCTTCGAGCGCCGCTGCCAGGGCCAGCCCCGCGGCGATGCCGACGCTGGTCTCGAGCGCCGAGGAGACCACAACCGGAAGTCCCGCGCGGCCGGCGACGTCGAGGGCACGCGCCACCCCTCCTAGCGGCTGGACCTTCAACACGAGCAGATCCGCGCCCCCGGCCTCGACGATCTCCATCGGGTCGGACGCAAGACGAACGGCCTCATCGGCGGCCACGGGAACACTCACCCGTTTGCGCAACTCGACCATCTCGTCGATGGTCGAGACCGGCTGTTCCACGTATTCGAGGTCGTAGGCGTCGAGTCGTTTGAGGGCCACCTCTGCCTGGTCGAGCTGCCAGGCGGCGTTCGCATCGATGCGCACCTTGCCCGTTGGCCCGACAGCGCGCCGTGCCGCTGCCACCCGGGCCAGGTCGTCATCGAGGGTCTGGCCGGGCTCGGCGACCTTGACCTTGGCGGTGGAGCAGCCGGAGCCGGCCACCAGCTCATAGGCCGTCTCGGGGTCCACAGCCGGCACGGTGACGTTGACCTCGATTCGGTCGCGCCTCGGGTCCGGCCAGACGGCGCAGGCTCCCTCCAGCGCCGCGGCCAGCCATTTGCAGGTCGACTCGGGTCCGTAATCGGGGAACGGCGAGAACTCGCCCCAGCCTTCGGGGCCGCGGATGAGCAGCGCCTCACGCCAACGGACCCCGCGGAAACGCAGCTTCATCGGAAGACGCACGGCGTGAAGCTCCAGGTCGAGAAGGTTCATCCCGACGCCTGCAGCTCTCTGATGTGGGCTATCAGCCTCTCCACCTGGCCATCGTCGAGGGTGCGGCCAAACGAGGGCATCCTCCCCCTGCCTCGGGTGACCGCCGTGACGATGAATGCATCCGGGCTGTCGGCGGTAGGGGTTCCGGTGGCGAGGGAGGGTCCGATTCCACCCGACAGGTCCTGTGCGTGGCATCGCGCGCACAGCTGCAGATAGATCTCCTCACCCGTGGCCTGGGGATCGACCGAGGGTGCGCAAGCCGTCAGTCCCAGGATGAGCATCAGCAACGCCAGCCGTTTCATCAGGCGATGCTAGGTGCCGCCGATAGCATCGCCGGCAATGCGCCACACCGACGAACCGCCCGTCCCCGTTCCCTCCATCTCCGCATCCCAGATGAGGGAGGTGGACCGCATCATGATCGAAGACCTGGGGATCGGGCTCGAGATGATGATGGAGAATGCCGGACGTTCGCTGGCCGATCTTGCCATCAGACGGTTCTCTCCTTCGGCCGTCACCGTCCTCGCAGGCAAGGGTGGAAACGGCGGGGGCGGGCTGTCGGCAGCCCGGCACCTGTTCAACCGGGGAGTCCAGGTGGCGGTGTGCCTGGCCGACCGACAGATGTCGGGAGTCCCCGCGCGGCAGCTGGCGATAGTGGAGTCGCTCGGCATCCCCTTCCACGACACCCCGCCGGAGACCGACCTGTTCATCGATGCCCTCGTCGGCTATTCGCTCTCGGGCCCGCCACGGGGGAGAGTCGCCGACCTGATCCGGCTCACCGGGACAGCAGACGTCCTGGCACTCGACATTCCCTCGGGCCTCGATCCTGATCGGGGGATCGCACACGTGCCGGCGGTCGCGGCCAAAGCCACGATGACTCTGGCACTTCCCAAACGCGGTCTCGTCGGCGCCCGCGAGGTGGGCGAGCTGTATCTGGCCGACATCTCTGTACCCGCTTCGGTTTACGCCGCGTTCGGGGTGCGGCCCGGTGTGCTGTTCGAGAAGGACCAGGTGATCCGGATCGAAGCTCAGGTATCCGAGAGCTCACCCACCGTTTGAGCCTCATCCCTGGCCGCGACCAGCACCGTGTCGCCGGTGTCCACCACCACCACGTCTGAAAGCCCGAGCACGACGACGCGACGGGATGCGCGAACGTAGGATCTCTCCACGGAGACGAGTCGCACATCTCCCAAGGAGACGTTTCCGTGACCGTCCTTGGGGAGGAATTCCCACAGCGCGGCCCATGATCCGATGTCGCTCCAACCGGCGTCCAGAGGAACCACGGCGGCGCGTTCTGTCTTCTCCATCACGGCACGATCGAAGGCGATCGATGGCGATGCTGCGAACGCATCGGTCAGACGTGCCACCGGCCCGTGCTCGGAGGGGATCGACCCGGACACGGCCTCGATCACTTCGGGGGCCCAGCGCCGCAGTTCATCGCGCACCGTCGCCGAGTCGAACAGGAACATCCCCGAGTTCCATAGGCAACCGGCTGCCACGAGGCTGCGGGCGGCCTCCAGATCGGGCTTCTCCGTGAAAGCCACAACCGGCTTCCAGGCGTCTCCTGAAGCGCCAGGCCGGATGTATCCGTAGCCGGTCTCGGGACGATCGGCGACGACTCCGAACACCACCAGCATGCCTGCCGCCGCCGCCTCTTCACCGGAAGCCACCGCCCCGGCCAGGGCGGATGTGTCGCTGATGACATGATCGGCGGGCATGACCAACAAGCGGCCGTCGACCATCAACGCGGCCGCCGCGACGGCCGCGGCCGTGTTGCGGCCCTGTGGCTCGGTGATGACGAGTCTCGGTTCGATGCCCACATCGGCGATCTGACGCCGGACGGTCTCCAGGTCCGCCGCCGAGCACACCACGACCGGGCGCCCGAGACCGAGGCTCGCCGCCCGCCGCACCGTCTCTTGGAGCAGAGTCCCTTCGCCGGTCAACGCGTGGAACTGTTTGGGGAGCTCAGGCGTGGAAACCGGCCAGAGCCTGGTGCCGGAACCACCGCACAGGATTACCGGGGTGATACTCATCTTCGATCGGAGAGGGTACCGTCCGGTGGAACGGCCAGCCGGGAGCATCTGATGGACGGGTTACTTCTCTTTCTCCACATCGCCGCCGCGGGAACGTGGATCGGCGGGAACATCGCCCAATTCGTGTTGAAGCCGCGCTTTGCCAGCGGATCAGACCGCTCGTCGTTCTGGCTGGGAACGGTCGACATGGGTCGTAAGCAGTACACGCCCGCAGCACTGGTGCTCCTGGGAACCGGCATCTGGCTCGTCGCCCGAAACGATGCATTCCAGTACGAGACCCCCTTCGTAGCCATCGGAGTCGTCGTGGTCGTCCTCGGTGCGGTCCTGGGAATGGCGGTGTTCGCTCCGCAGGGACGGAAGGCGGCCAGCCTGCGCCAGCAAGGCGACGATGCCGGTGCTCTGGCCGTGGAACGGCGCCTCTCCGTCGTCGGGGGCGTCGACACGATCCTGGTCCTCATCGCAGTGGCGGCGATGGTCTGGAAGTGGGGCCTCTAGGCGCGGTAAGACTCGGCCAGCCGCAGATACTCCTCGACGCCGGCATCCTGTCGGGCGATCTCATCTGAGGTGAGGGCACGCAGCACTCGCGCCGGAGTGCCCACCGCCAGCGACCACGGTGGGATGGATGCACCCTCCGTCACGACCGACCCGGCCGCGACCCAAGACCCTTCTCCCACCACCGCGCCGTTGAGCACCACCGCTCCGATCCCGATCAGGCAGTGGTCACCGATGTTGGCCCCGTGGATGACGGCTCCGTGACCCACCGTGACTCTGGCCCCGATGAGCGCCGGGAACCCTCGATCACAATGGACCACGGCGTTGTCCTGGATGTTGGTCTCCCGACCGACGACGATGCGGTCGGCCTCGGCGCGGAGCACGCACCCGAACATGAGTACCGCTCGATCGCCAAGTTCGACATCGCCGACCACGGTCGCATTGGGCGCTACGAAGCGTTCGCTCACCAATTCTGATATGTGTCTTCGCCGTCGAACGACACATGTCCGCACTCGTCACACACCCTGCGGGTGATACCTGCGCTCTTGCTCAGCGAGTAGATGTGTTCGTGGTCATCATGGACCCGCCGCCTGCGGAAGAGCCCGCGATGCCGCCTCGCCCGCCCGTTGGAGCGGCTCTCCAGGACCACCACGACTTCTTCGTCGTCCTCTTCTGCGACCGTTGACTCGGCACTGGCGAGCACCGGCTCGGGCTCCTCGATCATCGGTTCGATGACGACGGTCACCGGCTCCAGGGACGGCTCAGGCTCCGGCTCCACCTCGACCACCACCGGCTCAGGCTCAGGCTCCGGCTCCAC
>JBFGRR010000051.1:0-8977 GCA_041567215.1 Acidimicrobiia bacterium
AGGAGGCTGCCAAAGGGCGCGGCCACGAGGTGCGCGTGGTGGACTACCTGCGCTGCTACATGAACATCACCTCGGCCAAGCCACAGGTGCTGTTCCGCGGCGAGAACCTGGCCTTCGACGCGGTGATACCGCGGATCGGCGCCTCTTACACCTTTTACGGGACGGCGGTCGTCCGTCAGTTCGAGATGATGGGTGTCTATCCCGTCAACGAGTCACAGTCGATCACCCGATCCCGGGACAAGCTCCGCTCCATGCAACTCCTCTCCCGCGAAGGCGTGGGGCTGCCGGTCACGGGATTCGCCCATGCCACCCAGGACATCGAGGGCCTCCTCGAGGTCGTCGGCGGGGCACCCGTGGTGGTCAAGCTGCTCGAGGGAACCCAGGGCCTGGGTGTGGTGCTCGCCGAGACCAAGAAAGCAGCGGAGTCGGTGATCGGAGCGTTTCGCCAGCTCGACGCCAACATCCTCGTCCAGGAGTTCATCAAAGAGGCCAAAGGCGCGGACATCCGCGCTTTCGTCGTCGGCGGGAGGGTGGTTGCCTCGATGAAACGGCAGGGCGGGCCCGGGGAGTTCCGCTCCAACCTCCACCGGGGAGGCTCGGCCTCGGCCATCAAGCTGACCTCCATAGAACGAGCCACGGCAGTGAAAGCCGCCAAGGCGATGGGATTGAACGTCGCGGGCGTCGATCTCCTCCAGTCGAACCACGGACCGGTCGTGCTCGAAGTGAACTCGTCACCGGGCCTGGAAGGCATCGAGGAGGCCTCCGGGGTCGATGTCGCGTCCAAGATCATCGAATTCATCGAGGTCAACGCGAAAGAGGGCAAGACCCGTGACCGCATCAAGTGGTGACGGGCCGCTGACGGTCGGCAAGACGACCGTCCTACCCGGCAAGACGAAGAGGTTCGATCTCCCGTTCGCCCGCCTGCCGACAGGTACGTGGGAATCACTCCCGATGGCCATCGTCAACGGCCGCAAGCCCGGACCGCTCGTCTGGGTGAGTGGCGCCGTGCATGGCGACGAGATCAACGGCGTCGAGATCACCAGGCGAGTCCTCAAACAGCTCGATGCCAGGAAGATGTCGGGAGCCGTGATCGCCGTGCCGATCGTCAACGTCCTGGGTTTCCTGAACAATTCCCGTTACCTCCCCGACGGCCGCGATCTCAACCGCTCGTTCCCCGGTTCGAAGAGGGGTTCGCTCGCCTCACGCCTCGCCCACCTCTTCACCGAGGAGGTGGTGTCCAAGTGCGACGTGGGCATCGACCTGCACACCGCGGCCGGGCATCGAACCAACGCTCCCCAGATCCGCGCGAATCTGGACGATCCGCAGACCATCGAACTCGCCAAGGCCTTCGGAGCCCGTTTCCTGATCCACGCAAAGGTGAGGGATGGGTCCATCCGCCAATCGGCGACCGAGATGGGGGCGAAGGTGCTCCTGTACGAGGCCGGCCAGGTGAACCGCTTCGACGAGGACTCCATACAACTTGGCGTCGAAGGGGTGTTACGTACCCTGCACAGCCTGGGGATGGGCAAATGGGATGTTCCGGCGGCGAATGGCTCTCCGGTGTTCACACGCAAGACGACGTGGGTGAGAGCCTCGCGGTCGGGGATAGCCAACCTCGATGTGGGCCTCGGCGACGAGGTGACAGAGGGAGACAGGATCGGCGCCATCGGCGACGCCCTCGGCGGTAGGCCGACCCGGGTGAGGGCGACCACCAGCGGATTCGTGATCGCAAGAACCCAGACTCCGCTGGTGGCCCAGGGCGACGCCCTCGTACACCTGGCAGTGCCGGGGGCCGAAGGCAGAGACGAACCGGCCGAGAGACGCAGGAGGCGCTGAGCTAGGAGGCCTCTTTGAGGTCGCGAAGCCAGCGGCGCCGGAACCTCACACGCTCGGACGGTGTCGTGCCGCCCCAGATCCCGTCTACCTGATTGGTCTCGAGGGCGAAAGCGAGGCAGTCGTCGAGAACCGGACAGGACGCGCACAGGGCCTTGGCGTGAATGATCCCGGCGTGGTCGTCGGGCGTCGGGAAGAAGGACACGTCGGCGCGGTCGAAGCAGAGGCCGCCTTCACGCCACGATTCCAGGTCCAGCAAGAGTTCCATCTTCATGATCTTCACCCACCATGATCTACCCCCGGTAAACACGATGTAAAGGGGATTCGTTCCCTTTGAATCAGGGGCGAATTCTCAGTCGAAGCGATACGGCTCGGGAACCGCTCCGGGCTCGAACCGGCGGATCTCGGCGCGAGCGACCGACCGTTTGTGCACCTCGTCGGGTCCGTCGGCCATCTGCAGCCACCGGCCCAGGGAGAACAGTGCCGCCACCGGGTAGTCCTCGGTGAATCCGGCGCCTCCGAACACCTGCATCGCCCGGTCCGCGACGAACACGAGGGCTCGGGGAGCAACCACCTTGATCGCCGAGACCTCCACCCTGGCCGCCGAGACCCCGACGTTGTCGATCATCCAGGCCGTCTTCAAGACCAGGAGACGCGCCTGTTCGATCATCATCCTCGACTCGGCGATCCAGTCCCTCACCACGCCCTGCTCGGCCAGGGTCTTGCCGAACGCGGTCCTCGCCTGGGCGCGCTGGACCATCAACTCGAAGCAGCGCTCGGCGGCCCCGATGGCCCGCATGCAGTGATGGACCCGGCCCGGTCCCAGGCGAGCCTGCGCGATCGCGAATCCGCCACCGGGCTCTCCGAGGATGTTGTCGGCCGGGACGCGTACGTGGTCGTAGTGGACCACCGGGTGGCCACCCCGGTCGTGATACCCGAACACGCTGGGATCCCGCTCGACGACGACACCGGGCGCGTCGAAGGGAACGAGGATCATCGACTGGCGGCGATACACGTCCGCCTCGGGGTCGGTGATCCCCATGACGATCGAAACGGCACAGCGGGGGCTCGATGCTCCCGACGAGAACCACTTCCTTCCCGTGATCACGTACTCGTCGCCGTCCCGCTCGATCCTGGTCCTGATGTTCCTTGCGTCGGAGGACGCCACATCGGGCTCGGTCATCGCGAAGCAGGATCGGATCTCCCCTTCCAACAGCGGCGCCAGCCACTGCGCCTTCTGAGCCGGCGTGCCGAACATGTGGAGGATCTCCATGTTGCCGGTGTCCGGGGCCGAGCAGTTGAGCGCCTCGGGCGCCAGCCAAGGGCTGCGTCCGGTGATCTCGGCCAGAGGGGCGTACTCGAGCACGGAGAGGCCCGACTCCTCCGGCAGGAACAGGTTCCACAGCCCCCTGCTCCTGGCCTCCCGCTTGAGGTCCTCCACGATCTGCGGATGGTGGTGCGGATGGCCGCCCTCTCTCATCTGCTCCTCGTAGACGGCCTCCGCCGGGTAGACGAACTCGTCCATGAAGGCGGACAGCCTGTCGATGTGATCCTGCATCCGGGGGGTGTAGGCGAAGTCCATGCGCCGAAGTTAACCCGCCTCAGTTCCCGTCGGCGTCCTCTGCAGTGTCCTCGAACAGGAAACGTTCCGGCGGCCGGGCCGGGGGTGGTGGGCGGCGCCCGCCGCTGAACCGCTGGAACTCGGACAAAAGCACGAAAGCGGCCAGGAAAGCGGCGAAGACGAAGCCCTCACGCCACGCATACCAGCCGGCGGCGGCGGTGAAGACGGGGAAGATGACGTTGGCGATGCCTCTGCCGATCTTGGGGCCGAACGAGCCCTCGAGGAACCCCGAGAAGATGTGGCCGCCATCGAGGGGACGGATCGGCAGCCAGTTGAGCACTCCCCAGATCAGATTCACCTGCCAGAAAGCGGTCAGACCGAACGTCAGCAACGTGCTCGGCGGTTCGTACACGCCCAGGCCCGCCCACACCAGGCCGCCCAGCAGGAAGCCGACACCCGATCCGGCAGCAGCGATCGTCACCCGCCGCCAGGGGCCGAGAGCGCGGTCTGTCTCCCACACCGTGTACCCGCCGAGGGCATAGAGCGTTATCGAGACCCTGGCCCCGTAGCGGCGCGCCACGAGTGCATGCCCGAGTTCGTGCACCAGAACCGACACCAGCACCACCAGGGCCCACACGGCCAGCAGGCGCAGGACTTCGGCTTCGAGCCACCTGTCGAAAGGGAACGGCGCGATGAGCAGGGCGATCAGCCAGAACGACCACTTGATGTGGACCGGGACGTCGAACAGGTGGAGTTTCACGGATCTGATCGTAAGGGCGCCGGCGCCACTAGCCCGGCTGCAACGTCCCTATTGGGTCGCCTCCACCGCTGCCGCCCGGATGAACGCGGCAACGCCTCGGTCGCCTTCGACCTCTATCGCCTCGAGCGGACCACGCCCCCACAGCCATAGATCCACGTCGGCGCCCGAGCCCCTGAGCGTCGCCGCGGGGCGCTCGACGGGGGGAGCAACCTGAATGGCGGGGAAGTCGTACGAATTGCCCGAGACCGGGCTCTCTCCCACGAAGCGACCAAGCGTCATCGACCAGGACGCCCTGCCTCCATCGACCTCGATGACCGCCGCCGACCCTTCCGGTTCGAACCGGGCCCAGTCGGGCAGGTCGTCGATGTCCATCATCTGGGTGAGTATCTCATCGACACCGTCGGCACCCATCTCGGGATCGACCGGAGATGGCGCTCCCACCGCCAGTTCGGCGTCCACCCTGTGGATGAGGGCCTCGTGTGCCTGTCGACGGCGAACCCAGCCGACCGATCTGCCGAGTGGATGCCAGCTCCAGCAGCTCTCATCGTCGCCACGGCTCGAGAGCGCGTCCAACAGGCGCGCCGACTGCCGGCGCAGCATCGCCGGCAATTCGCCGTCATCCGGCCGCGCCGGCCGGACGTACGACTCGATGTCGGGCAGGAGGTCCTCGACCACGGACGCCCACAGGTGCTGGACCTCCGCGAGGTGCCAGGTCAGGTCGGCCACCGTCCACTCCGGGCACGAAGGAACGGGGGTTGCGGGCACCGCCAAACTCACCAGCTCGTGGATGCGAGCCGAGTCCCTCTCCAGGGAGGCCATGAAGTCGGGCATCCGGCAACGATAGGCACGGCATACGACTCTCCGCTCGGGCCTACCCTTCTGCCATGAGTCACAGCGACCTGGCAAAGGCAGTATCAGAACAGTTCCCGAAGATGGTCGAGATCCTCTCCGACCTGGTGCGGATTCCATCGGTGAGCGCGCCCGGATATCCCCCCGAGCCGATGCTCCGATCGGCGGAGGCGATCCGGGACCGGCTGCTCGAGGTGGGATTCGCCCGGGCCGAGGTCGCCGAGATCGAGGGAGCCCGACCAGCGGTGTACGGGTCGATCCCCGCCCCCGAAGGGGCGCCGACCGTCCTGCTGTATGCCCACCACGACGTGCAGCCCCCAGGGCCCGCAGACGAGTGGGAGACGGCGCCGTTCGAGCCTTTCCAACGCGACGGCCGGCTCTTTGGCCGGGGCGCGTCCGACGACAAGTCGGGGGTGATCATGCACCTCGGCTCGGTCGCCGCATTCGCAGGCAAACCCCCGGTGGGCATCACGGTCTTCATCGAGGGTGAGGAGGAGTCCGGTTCCGTCAATCTGGGGCGCTTTCTCGACAAATACGCCGAGGAACTGCGCGCCGATGTCATCGTCATCGGTGACGCCGGGAACTGGCGTGTCGGCCAGCCCGGGTTGACGACGAAGCTCAGGGGTCTCGCCGGGTGCATCGTCGAGGTCAGGACCGCCAAGAACGCCGTCCACTCAGGCCAGTTCGGCGGGGTGTTCCCGGACGCGCTGATCGCGTTGAGCCGGGTTCTCGCATCCCTCCACAACGACGACGGGACCATCGCAGTCGAGGGTCTGGTCTCCGGCGATACCGACCCGCTCGACCTCACCATCGACGAGATCCGCGAGCAGATGGGTGCGGTCGCCGGCCTGGAGGAAATCGGGACCGGCGGGATCACCTCCAGGCTCTGGACACAACCGGCGATCTCCGTCCTGGCCATCGATGCCCCGCCCGTCTCGGAGGCGATCAACCAGTTGGTGCCGGTGGCGCGGGCAAAGGTGAGCATGCGGCTGGCGCCTGGCCAGGATGCGCATCTGGCGATGACGGCACTGCGCGACCACCTGATCGCGTCCACGCCATGGGGAGCCGAGGTGACGATTCTCCCCCTCGATCTGGGCGAGCCCTTCGAGCAGGAAACGGAAGGGCCTGCCGCCGAGGCATGGATCGAGGCGATGACCTCGGTGTGGGGCCGCAAGCCGGTCGAGATGGGGGCGGGCGGTTCCATCCCGTTCGTCGCCGACTTCGCCGAGCGCTACCCGGATGCGGCCATCCTGCTGACCGGAGCCGGGGATCCGACCTCGGCCATCCATGCCCCCAACGAGAGCCAGCATCTCGACGATCTCCAGAAGTCGGTCCTCGCCCAGGCGATCGCGTTCCGGCTTCTGGCGGGTTGAAGGTCGATGCGCCTGGTCATCGCCGAGTGCGCCGTCGATTACGAGGGCAGGCTCAACGCCCACCTGCCGCGGGCAACCCGCCTGATCATGGTGAAAGCCGATGGCTGTGTCGCCGTCCACTCCGATGGCGGTGCCTACAAACCGCTCAACTGGATGAACTCGCCGAACATGCTCGAGGAGGGAACGGACCGGTGGGTGGTGAGCAACCCGAAGGGCGAGCGCCTGACCATCACCCTCTTCGAGGTCTTCTCCGACACCGACCACCCGTTCGGAGAGGACCCCGGGCTGCAGAAGGACGGTGTGGAGGCCCACCTGCAGGAACTGCTGTCGGAGCGGCCCTGGGTGATCGAAGAGGGCTTGGCCTTGATACGGCGCGAGTACCAGACCGACATCGGGCCCGTCGATCTGCTCTGCACCGACCGTGACGGAAACACGGTCGCCGTCGAGATAAAGCGCAAGGGCGACATCGACGGCGTGGAACAACTGGTCCGCTATCTCGAGCGCCTCGATCTCGACTCCAGGCTCGCCCCGGTTCGAGGGATATTCGTTGCCCAATCGATCGTGCCGCAGGCGCGGACGCTGGCCGATGCGCGGGGGGTGGAGACCGTCGAGATCGACTACGACGGCCTGCGCGAGGTGGAGTCGAACAACCTCACCCTGTTCTGAGATGTTCGATCTCGTGCTCTACAACCCGGAGATCCCCCCCAACACCGGTAACGCCATGCGCCTCGCCGCCAACACCGGGTTCAGGCTGCATCTCATCGAACCGCTCGGATTCGAGCTCGATGACGCAAAACTCAGGCGGGCCGGCATGGACTATCGCGACAAGGCCGTCGTCTCGGTGCACACGGATGTCGAGTCGTGGCTCGAGACGACCCGGCCGGAGCGGGTGTTCGCCTTCGCCAAGAGAGGCGAGACCACCTACACCGACATCGCCTACCGGGCCGGGGACGCCCTCCTGTTCGGGCCCGAGTCGGTGGGGCTGCCCGAACCGGTGCTGGCGGCCGAGTGGGTAGAAGAGGTGGTCTCGATCCCGATGAGACCAGGGGTGCGCAGCCTCAACCTCTCCAACTCGGTGGCGATCGTCGCCTTCGAAGCGTGGCGCCAGCTCGGATTCGAGGGCCGCGAGTAGCCCTGGCCCGCAGATAGTCTCCTGCGGATGCAACCAGCCGTCCGCGCCGAACGCGCAGTCAAGATCTACGGCGAGGGCGATCTCGGGGTCAAAGCCCTCGACGACGTGACCGTCGGGTTCGAGACAGGTCGTTTCTCGGCAATCATGGGTCCTTCCGGCTCGGGCAAGTCCACTCTCTTGCACTGCCTGGCGGGTCTCGACTCCCTCTCGAGTGGAAGGGTGTTCATCGGCGAACAGGACCTGGGTCGCCTCGATGACCGAAGCCTGACACTCCTCCGTCGTGACAGGGTGGGTTTCGTCTTCCAGGCCTACAACCTCATTCCCACCCTCACGGCAAGTGAGAACATCACCCTTCCGCTCGACATCGCCGGCACCGGTGGCGACGCGGAATGGCTCGACAGGGTCATCACGGTCATGGGTCTGGCAGACCGTCTCACCCACCGCCCATCGGAGCTCTCCGGCGGACAGCAGCAGAGGGTCGCCGTCGCCCGCGCCGTCGCCTCCAGACCCGACGTCATCTTCGCGGACGAGCCGAGCGGGAACCTGGATTCGAAGTCGGGAGCACAGCTCCTCGAGTTCCTGCGCAAGGCAGTGGACGAGTTCGGCCAGACGATCGTCATGGTCACCCACGATCCCAACGCCGCCTCGTACTCGGACCGAGTGGTGTTCCTGGGAGACGGCCGGGTCGTCGACGAGCTGGAAGAGCCCACGGCCGACAAGATCCTCGATCGCATTCGATCGCTGGAGGGCTGATGTTCCGGGCGACCTGGAAAGGCCTGCTCGGGCACAAGCTCCGGATGGCGCTCACACTCCTCGCGATCGTGCTCGGCGTGGGCCTCGTCGCCGGAAGCTACATCTTCACCGACACGCTCACGCGGGTCTTCGACGACCTGTTCGCCGACTCTTTCGCAGGCATCGACGTCCAGGTGCGGCGCAGTTTCGACGCCGACCTCGGGTTCGCACTCCCGGACCGCATGCCCGAGTCACTCGCCGAGGAGATCGGTTCGATAGAGGGCGTCGAACAAGCCGTTGGAACCGTCGCCGGGCTGATCACGCTCGCCGGGCCCGAGGACGTGGTGGGTGGACAGGGGCCGCCGACCATCGCCGGGAGCTGGGCCGAGACCGCCTCGCCGCTGAGCATTCGGGAAGGCGTAGCTCCGATCAGCGACGCTCAGATCGCCATCGATGCCGCCACCGTGGAGCGGGAAGGTCTGGAAATAGGCGACCAGGTGACCGTCCTGGCCCTCGGTGCGCCGGAACCATTCCGCATCGTGGGCACGCTCGGCTTCGGCGGGAGCGACAATTTCGGCGGCGCGACGTTCGTCGCCTTCGAATACCGGACGGCCCAGCGCCTCCTCGGGGCCGAAGGTGAGATCGATGCCATCTCCATTGTCGGCGACCCCTCGCTGACCCCCGAGCAGTTGATCGCCCGCATCAACCCGATGCTCCCCGAAGGCGTCGAGGCGGTC
>JBFGRR010000052.1:0-8922 GCA_041567215.1 Acidimicrobiia bacterium
CCTCTGGCGCGGGGGCGGTGTCACCTTCCGGTCGGTCACGCGGTAGTCGCCCTTCGGCATCGCCGCGGCCACCTGCTCGACGATCTTCAAGGACTCGCGGATCTCCTCGACACGGACCCGGTATCGGTCGTAGACGTCGCCGTTGGAGCCCACCGGCACATCGAAGTCGTACTTCTCGATCCCGGAATAGGGCATGGTCTTGCGCAGGTCCCAGGGCACTCCGGTGGCCCGCAGCGTCGGACCGGTGATGGCAAAGGCCTTGCATTCGGCAGCGGAGATCACCCCGACACCCCTGGTCCGCTCCAGCCAGATCGGGTTGAACCGCAAGAGGTCGTCGTATTCGTCGAGCCGCCCCGGGAGGGTGGTGAGGATCTCGTCCACGTCCTTCCTCCATCCCGGCGGAAGATCGGCAGAGACGCCGCCGGGGCGGATGTAGTTGTGATTCATCCTGAGGCCGGTCGTCTTCTCGAAGAATGCGAGGATCGGCTCCCGCTCCCGGAACCCGTAGAGCATCATCGAGAGCGCCCCGATGTCCATCCCGTTGGTGGCGAGCGCAACGAGGTGTGAGGAGATCCGGTTGAGTTCCGTCATCAGGAGCCTGATCGCCTCGGCCCGGGGCGGGACCTCGACGTCGAGGAGGCGCTCGACGGCCAGCGAATAACAGAGTTCGTTGTGGAATGGCGCCAGGTAGTCCATTCGGGTCACGTTGGTGGGACCCTGGAGGAATGTGAGTTCCTCTGCCGTCTTCTCCATGCCGGTGTGGAGGTAGCCGATGATCGGCTTGGAACGCCTGATGATCTCGCCGTCCAGTTCGATGTGGAGGCGAAGCACGCCGTGAGTGGACGGGTGCTGGGGGCCCATGTTGACGATCATGCGCTCGTCCTCGGACGACACCTCGTCGAACACGAAGTCGTCATCGACGACGGTCCCGAGTTGCTCCTTCATACGGCCTTCGGGCTCCTCGACGAACATCTTCTGAGCGCCCTCGTCGGTGGAGCCGACGCTCCAATCCCGCTCCTCGGTACCCGAGACCCAGATGTCGATGGTGTCTTCGCTCATCTCATGTGACCTTGTTCGAAGCCTTGAATTGCACGGGCACCGACCCCACTCCGTAGTCCTTCCGGAGCGGATGGCCCTCCCAGTCATCAGGCATGAGGATGCGGCTCAGATCGGGATGGCCCTCGAACTCGATCCCGAACATGTCGAATGCCTCGCGTTCGGCGAATCCCGCTCCGGGCCAGATGGGTGTGACGGAGGCGACCTTCGGCTCGGACAGCGGGACCTTCAGGCGCAGCCTGAGCCCATGCTCCATGGACAGCAGGTTGATCACGACCTCGAACCGCTCTCGACGGACTCCTAGCCAGTCGACGGCGGTGACATCGACGCAGACCTCGAAGCCAGCAGCCTTGGCGGCCTCGGCAAAGGGGACGAGGTCTTCGGCTCTCAGCCTCACGACGTGTTGCCCATGCGACGACTCGAGTTCGGCGGCTTCGAAGGCTTCCGCCAGTTCCTCGATCAATTCACTCATGCTTCCACCCGCAACTCGGGGTCTCACCGCGACCCGAGATTAGAGAGCACCTCTTACATCGGGAAAACGGGGGCCCCGTGCCAAGGCTCCGACGGTGGTCTCAAACCCGGCTGTAGGAACGGTATATCGCCTCTGGTGGGCCACACCTGGATCCGGCAGGTTCGGGGCGGGAACAAGGAGGACCCATGAATCGCGCTCGTGCCCTTCTCGGATCGATTCTGATCGTGATCGGCGTGCTGTACCTGCTCGAGTTGGTGGGCGTGGTGGAGGACGCCGGGGCGCTGATCTCTGATTGGTGGCCGCTGGCGCTGCTCGCCACTGCCGCGCTGATGTATCTGTCGAACCGCCGTCACTGGATGACGCCGACGATCATCGCCGTCATCGCGGTGATCGTCCTCCTCAACACGACGGGAACGATGGAGACCGCCGCTTCGGTCCTTTGGCCGGTGCTTCTGATCGCTGCCGGCCTCCTGGTGCTGGTCGGTAGAGGCTCACGGCGCGACACGGATGACGACCGCATCACCGCTTTCGCAGCCTTCGGTGGGACCGAGATGGCCAGCCACTCGAAGCATTTCGAGGGCGGCAACATCGGAGCACTGTTCGGAGGCGCCGACATAGACCTGCGAGACGCGCGGCTTGCACCGAATGCGACGCTCGACGTCTTCACCGCCTTCGGCGGCACGGACATCAAGGTGCCAGAGGGGTGGAAGGTGGTCACCCACGCGATGCCGCTGTTCGGCGGGGTGGGCAACGTCACCAGCAAGGAGCTCCTGGCGGACGACGCCCCGGTGCTGGACGTCAACGCCACGGTGCTCTTCGGCGGCGTGGACGTCAAACACTAGGGGTTCTGAGTTCTGAGTCCTCGGTACAGGGCTCGGAGCCCGGATCTCACCACGTCAACGGGCTATCTCACCGCTCATGATCTTGTCGTGAAGGGTGAGGATGCCGTGCATCAGGCTCTGCGGCCCGGGTGGGCAGCCCGGCACGTAGATGTCCACCGGGACGATCTGGTCGACACCCTGCACCAGCGCGTAGTTGTTGAACATCCCGCCCGATGAGGCGCAAGCGCCCATCGAGACGACCCACTTGGGGTCCGGCATCTGGTCGTACACCTGGCGAAGCACCGGAGCCATCTTCTGGCTGACGCGTCCGGCGACGATCATCAAGTCCGCCTGGCGGGGCGAGGCGCGAAAGACCTCCATACCGAACCTTGCCAGATCGTTATGACCGGCGCCGGTGGCCATCATCTCGATGGCACAGCATGCGAGGCCGAACGTGGCGGGGAACATCGACCGCGTCGCCGCCCATCGGGCAGCCTTCTCGATCGTCGTGGTGAGCAGGTTGGTCGGAGCGGAGATGCCTGCCATCAGGCAGCCTCACGCTGGTAGCGGGTTCGCCGGCTCACGTTCCAGTCGAGGGCGCCGCGCTTCCAGACGTAGACCAGCGTCTCCACGACGAAGAGCGTGAAGATCGCCACCGCCCCGATCCCGTACCAGCCGAGGTCGCCGAAGCGAGATGCCCACGCGAAGAGGAAGATGATCTCCACGTCGAAGATGACGAAGAGCATCGCCACCAGGTAGAACTTCACCGGAAAGCGCTGCGAGGGCTCGGTCTCGGGGAGGATGCCGCACTCATATGGCGCCAGCTTCTCGGGGGTGGGCCGGTTCGGAGACACCAGCTTGCCGACGACCAGCGAAACGACCACGAAGCCGCCCGCAAGAACCATCATGATCGCTATCGGTAGATAGTCGGCGAGTGTCATTGCGGCTCTGACATTAGATCCGCGTCGGGCTCCCGTGGAATCCGGCTCCGGTCACCGGCCGTCAATCCACCGGCAAGGGACGCACTGCTGCGGCCAATGCGTCATAGACCCTCTCGCCCATTCCCTTCTCGTCCTCATCGAGGAGGTTGGACATCACCTTCAGCGTCCACTCCATCAGAGGACGGTTGCGGAGGCCCACGTGTGCCAGGGTCCGCATCACCGGCGGGTTGCCGATGAGCTTCACGAAGATGCGCGCCATCTTGTAGTAGAGCCCGTATTCGTCCTCGAGATGCTGGGGGTATCTCTGGAGCAGCGAGGTGTCGTCGGCGCCGAGCGCCTGGCCGACGTAGTGAGCCGCCAGGCGGCCCGTCTCGTAGGCGTAGGAGATGCCCTCGCCGTTCCATGGGTTGATCGCCCCGGCGGCGTCGCCAACGGTTATCCAATTGGCGCCGACCAGCGGACCTTTCGAGAACGACATGGTCAGCTTGCCGCCCACGGGGTCGGTGGCTTTCGCTTCCTCCGAGAGCGCCCAATACTCCGGCGCCGAGCGGACGTAGTCGTCCATCATCTTCGTCGTGTTCACGTGCTTCCACCGCTTGAACGTCGAGAGCAGACCGACTCCCACGTTCACCTCGCCGTCCCCCAGCGGGAATATCCAGCCGTAGCCGGGCATCGATGCGCCCGACGAGTCACGGATGTCCAGCTGGCTCTCCATGAATCCATCGCCGGAGCGAGGGCTCCGGTAGTAGCCGCGCGCAGCCAGGCCCATCGGGTAGTCCTTGCGCCTGCCGGTTCCGAGTTCTCGGCCGAACCGGTTCATCGACCCGTCGGCGATGACGACGATCTTCGGGTGGAGCACCTCGATCGAGCCGTCGTTGCGGAGTTCCACGCCTGCCAGACGCCCTTGTTCCACGACAGGGTGGGCCGAGGTGTGCTGGATGACGGACACCCCCTGCCTTGCGGCCAGTTCGGCAACCTGGGCATCCAGATCGCGGCGGCGGATCACACCACCCCAGTTGGGGTATTTGGAGTGCTCGGGCCACTCGAGTTCGAGCATGAGCTCATCGCCGGCGTAGGAACGAAGCCCGTTGATGCGATGGAATCCGGGAACGGCGAAATCGAACCCCATCTCCGCGAGTTGCAGGATCGCCCGCGGCGTCAGACCGTCCCCGCAGGTCTTGTCCCGGGGGAACGCCTTCTTCTCGACCAGTGTCACCGAGTGGCCCGCTCGGGCCAGCCAGTAGGCGGCGGCGGCGCCACCCGGACCCGCCCCAACGACCAGTACGTCTGTCATGCGGCAAGGCTACGTCGGCCCAGGTGCCATCGTGAATTCAGAGGCAAAAGGCCTTTTGGCCGATGGAGCCGATCAGTCGGTTCCATAAGGTCTAACCGATGAGCCGCTCTGTTCCGCGCGCCACGGTGACCAGGCTGCCCGCCTATCTGAGGGTGCTGCGCGCCCTCGACGACGAAGTGTCGACCATATCGTCGGAGACGATCGGAGCCGTCGCCGGCGTGACGAGCGACCAGGTGAGAAAGGACCTGTCCCAACTGGGATCGATGGGCAAACGAGGCAGCGGCTATGCCGTCACCACGTTGCGCGACGCCCTCACCGAAGCCCTCGGCCTGAACGGGATCCTCACCGTTGCCGTTGTCGGTGCCGGCAACCTGGGAATGGCGATCGGGGGTTTCCCCGGCTACCGCGCCGCCGGTTTCGAGGTGAGAGCCCTGTACGACGTGAACCCGAACCGAACGGGCGGGAGCCTTGGCGGCCTGCCCATCCGCCACATCGACGATTACGCGGTCGACTCGGAGGAGTCGCCCTACGACATCGGTGTAATCACCACCCCGCCCGAGGCGGCTGCCGAAGTGGCAGACCTGATGGTGAAGGCGGGAACTCGAGCGATCCTCAACTTCGCTCCGGTGACACTCGGATGCCAGGGCGAGGTGCCGGTCAGGAACGTGCGCGTCGTGGAGGAGTTGCAGATCCTCGCCCACTATCTGGATCCCGACGCGGGCTAGAGGCCGCCCTGCTCCTGCGTCTCCTCGTACTGGTGCAGCGCCACCATGAACATCACGAAGAGGATGGCCGAAACCAGCATGAAGGTCAGCGGGATGATCCTGATCTCGAATGCGTTGAGGCCTTCGATGTCGGCCGGACGGGGGCCGCGCGGCGCATACATGACGAACAGGAGGCTCCCGATGGTGCTCCAGGCGAATGTCCCCGCACCGGTCACCAGGAAGCCGAGTTTCTTTCCGAGGTTGGTGACGGTCAGCAGGTAGATGGAGCCGTAGAAGACGATGACCGAGACCAGGGTGAGCAGGATTCCCGTCACGAAGAGGTTCGCCGACAAGATCTCGCGCATCAGTTCACGCATCGCCTCAACCCTTTCCAGTCAAATCGCCGGACAGAAGCCAGCGGGCCAGCAACTCGAGGTCTTCGACTGAGAGCTGCTTTCCGAATCCGGGCATCTGCCCGTTGCCGAACCCGTTGACCCCATACGGCTTGTTGGCTTCGGCGCCGAGGGTGAGGAACGCGACGAGGCTCTCCTGGTCGAGGAACTGGACTGCGGGTCGGCCCTGGCGTAGAGCGGGGGCGAACCCACCCGACCCGGCCTCGAGCTGATAGGGAACGCCTGCCGAGTAACCGGCAGTGTGGCAGCGGGCGCAGTAGCCGTTGAAGATCCCCACCACCCGCTGGGCCGATTCCACGTCACCACCGAAGGTCCTGGCGGCGATCGACTCGAAGTCGAACTCCCATGCCTTGGCGGCGCCGGCCGCCTGCAGGCGAGAGAGCGAATCCCTGGCGGGTCCGATCAGCTTGTCGAAGTTGTCTGTCGAGATCTGGAGGCCCAACGCGATCGACTCGAGACCCGACACGGCCTGCGAAGCAGTCTCGAGGTCCGACTCCCCTCCTTGCGAGGAGGTGTTCGTCGGGTCGAGGGCGGTCACCCGGAGCAGCGACGGGAGGATCTCACCGATGGCCGCGGTCATCTGGGCGCCGATCCTCGGCTCTTCCTCATCGGCGACACCGTCGCCGT
Source organism: Acidimicrobiia bacterium (assembly GCA_041567215.1). GTDB lineage: Bacteria > Actinomycetota > Acidimicrobiia > Spongiisociales > ZC4RG35 > JBFGRR01. The sequence continues at coordinate 6,329 of JBFGRR010000052.1, forward strand.
CGCCGTCGGGCCCGCTGTTTTCGAGGGACCCGGCTATCGCCTCGGCGAAGGGCTCCAACGCCGGCGCCCGGGACGAAGCGACGAGACCGCGAAGACCGGCGAGAGCCGCCTCGGCCGCCTCGCGATCCGGCGAGCCGTTGGTGGCGGGGTTTGCCGGGTCGAGGCTCAGTTCCACGAGGCCCGGGAGAAGGAAGGCCGCTTTCGCCTCCTGGGTGATGTCGTTGATGAGCGTCTCTGCAGCGTCGGAGAGTCCGTCGCCATCGGTGTCCAGGCCTTGGGAAGCCGTCGTCAGGGCCGCCCGTGCCCGGATTGCGAGATCCTGTGCAATCGGCGCCAACTCCGGCGCCCGTTCCAGGTCGGCGATCACCTGGCGCTGCCTGAGCACCGCCGCCGCCACCGCCGCCTCGGCTCCTTCGAGACGCTGCAGTTCGCTCGTGACGATGTCGTCCACGTTCTGGACCGCGTCGATCTGAGGGATCTGTTGGGTCTCGAGGTAGTTGATTATGTCCTCGATCTGCTGATCGTTCATCGGGCCACCGCCGACCACGCCCCACGGCGGCATCGGCGAGTTGCCCCGGCCGTAGGCGATCCAGTATCGGACCTCCTCGCGCCCGTAGCGGTAGAAGATGTCGTTCAGGGGAGGCGCGGCCCAACTCACCGAGACGCCTGACCGCTTCTCGACGTAGGGGGCCACCCCACCGGCGCCACCCGGCCCGTGGCAGCCGTAGCAAGCGAACTCCTCGACGAGGTGCTCGCCTCGCTCGACCGACTCCTCGTGGAACTGGTCGACGAACGACTCCTGCCTGTTGCTTTCGGTCAGGTAATACAGCGGCAACCCCACCGCCAGGAAAGCGGACAGGAGCACGGCGCCGACCTGCGCCCGCTCCAGCCGGTTGGTTTCGAGCACGTCATCCGTCATCCCCGGCGCGAGGTTGGGCGGGATCTCTTCTTTGCCTCTCGACCGGAGCGCGGCCACACCGAGGAACGCCAGCCATGCGACCGCGCCGATGACCCCGATCGTGATGACGATGCTGGAACTCACGCCGTGCCCCCGATGCAGGAGGGACCCTGCGGATACTTGACGGAGGCCTGCAAGGCCCTGGGGGTCTCGATCACCGCGCCGGTGCTGATTATCAGCTCGTCGAGATCGTTGACCGCGACCACGAACCGGTCGAGGTTGCGAGGAGCGGGACCCGCGAAGTATTCACCCACGCTGTTGTACTTCGATCCGTGGCAGGGGCATTCGAATCCCTGCGATGGCTGACACCAGGGGACGCGGCAACCGAGATGGACACATCGCTGCCAGAGGGCCATGACACCACCGGCATCGACCTTCTTGCCTGCATACTCTTCGGAGATCACGGGCGGGGCCGGAACGACGTAGGCGCGCGCCTCCGGGACGAACACCGGTGTGACCGAACCGTCTGCATTCACCGCCTGAGCGAGGAGGTCCTGGACGAGCCCTGCGTTGACGTCGCTTCCGAAGCCCCCAGAGATACGCGGCCAGGTGAACGCCAGGAAGTCCAGACCGAGCACGGCCGAGAAGGTGCCGAACGTCGCGAGAATGGCACGGTTGAAGAACCGGCGCCTGGTCACACCCGCCTCTTCGGGGGTGACTTCGATGGCGGTAGGAACCGTGGCGACCGTCACCGCCACCGGCGCCGGTTCGCCCTCCTCTTCGGGCTCCGGTTCCGGCTCGGGCTCCGGCTCCGGCTCCCTCGTCACGATCTCAACCGGCCGGTCGGCCTCCAGCGTCTCGGCATCGACGTTGTCTCGCCAGTCCGGTTTCTCGGAACGCCGCCAACCGACGACGAAAGCCGCGGCGGCGGCAGCGATCGCCACCAGCGCCACTCCGAGCAGAACCAAGTCGGTCATTCGAAGTTCACCCAGTCCTTCAGGTCATCGAAGAAGATGCCGTCTCGCCACGGATACGCGAAGTTGAACCCCTTGCCCCGGAACAGCACTCCGAGGATCGTCAGCGTCGCCGAGCCGGTCAGGAAGATCGTGTAGAGCATGATCGCGAACTTGCGATCCGACGGTTTCGTAGACGGGTTCCGATCGACGTAGGGGATCAGCATGAAGCCGATGAGGCCGACGATCGTGGGAACCGTGACGCCTGCGATCTGCGGATCGAAGTAGCTCAGCAGTTCCTGGAGGCCGAGGAAATACCACGGGGCCTTGGACGGGTTCGGGGTGGCGTTGAAGTTCGCCGGCTCGAGCAGCGGGGCCTGCAGGATCGTCGAGAGGATCAGCAGCAGCGCGGTCATCCCCAACAGCGCCACGAACTCGATCAGCAGGAGGTGGGGCCAGGTGTTGACCTTGTCGGTGGGCTCGGTCTTGACCTGCTGGATGGCTTTGGCCTTTACGACCGTCAGCAGACGCTGGGTGCGAACGCCATCGGGTGCGTTGGCCGGCGGCGCCAGAGGTCGTGGGCTGACGACGGCGGCCACCCGACCGGCACCGGGAGTGGGGGCAGGGGCCTCGGCGGGAGGAGGAGCGCGATGAGCGCCGCGAGCCGCACCTGTCCCACGACCGGCCTGAAGGTCGATGCCACGGCCGACGCGCTGATCAAGGTGAACGCGGTCGCGGCCACG
>JBFGRR010000053.1:0-8775 GCA_041567215.1 Acidimicrobiia bacterium
GAGTCGACCGGGCGGCGGGTCGACCACAATCAGGACGTGGCAAGGCTCTGGGCGTTCGTGGTGTTGAGCAGACCGCACTTCCTGCTCGGAGGAGCCCTTCTGTATGCGCTGGGAGCGATCATCGGCGGGGAGGTCGACGTCGCCCCCTACCTGCTCGGCCAGGGCATGGTGACTTCGGGCCAGGTCACCGCCCATTTCGTCAACGAATATGGCGATATCGAGTTCGACCGCTTCATCACCCGGAGAACCCTTTTCAGTGGCGGGAGCGGAGTCCTCGCATCGGGGCGGCTGTCACCGGGGGTGGCCCTCCGGGCAGCCCAGGCGACCACGGGGCTCACCCTGCTCCTCGCCGGCGCGGTCATCACCATCTCTCCGACTGCGGCGACCATCGGGTTGGTGGCGCTGGCCGTTTCGTGGTCCTACTCGATGCCCCCGGTCCGCCTGCTCGACACCGGATGGGGCGAGCTGGTCACCTCCCTCACCGTGGCCGGGTTGGTTCCTGCGGTCGGGGCCACGGTCAACCACGGATCGATAACCCCCCAACTCCTGTGGTTGGCAGCGGCGCTGGCGCCGATCCACCTGGCGATGATGCTCGCCTTCGAGTTGCCTGACCTCGAGTCCGATCGCGCCTCGGGGAAGACGGTCCTCGCCGTGCGAGTCGGCGAGGTGGCCGCCAGGAGGTGGATGGCGACGCTCTATCTGCTTGCGGCGGCGGTCACTATCGCGGGGGTGGGCCTGGGGCAGATCCCTGCAAACTGGAGTTTGCCCGCCTCCGCCGCAGCGGCGATCTCGACCATGTGGGCGGCCCCCCGCCTCCGCTTTCGCCTTCTCACCGCCTCTGCGGTGGCCACGCTGGTCTTGTTCGCCACCGGCGTCCTGATCGCCCTGTGACGGCTCGCCGCTCCAAACAGGATGCTTTTCCCGACGGGGCTGCAAACAAGCGGCGATAATCCGACCTCGACGATCCGTCCGGATCGCCATGGGCACGCAGCAAATGCGAGGAGGAAGCATGGCCATTCCGACCACGGGTACCGGCGTTCTCGACCGGTACTTCCGGATCAGCGAACGAGGGAGTTCGCTGGGAATAGAGACCCGGGCGGGGGTGACGACGTTCATGGTGATGGCCTACATCATCTTCGTGAACGCCAGCATCCTGTCGGCAGCGGGATTCGACGCAGCATCGGTGGCCGCGGTCACCGCACTCGTCGCCGGGATCATGACCATCGCCATGGGGGTGTTCTCCAACTACCCGCTGGCGATGGCAGCCGGCCTCGGCATCAACGGAGCGGTCGCCTTCGGGCTTGTGCTCGGATCGGGGCTGACCCCGGCCGGGGCGATGGGCGTCATCGTGATCGAAGGCCTGGTCGTGACCGTGTTGGTCCTCGCAGGATTCCGCGAGGCCGTCATGAAGGCGGTGCCTGCATCGCTGAAGCGGGCGATCGGAGTCGGGATCGGCCTGTTCATCTTGTTCATCGGGTTCGTGAACGGCGGGCTCATCAGCGCCGGCGAAGCGGTGCCGGTCCAATTCGTCTTTCCCAACTCGGCCGGCGCGTCGGTGACCTTGATCGGCCTGCTGATCACGATTGCGCTCTGGGTGAAGAAGGTGCCGGGAGCCCTGATCCTGAGCATCCTCCTCACCACGGTGGTCGCATTCATCCTCGGCGTGCAGACATGGCCCGAGACGCTCACAGCCACCCCGAACTTCGATGTCCTCGGCAACTTCGATCTCGGCAACGTCTTCAGCACCCTGGGGACCCTGTCGGCGATCCTGGTCATCTTCAGCTTCATGCTCACCGACTTCTTCGACACGATGGGCACTGCCACCGCCATCGTCGAGCAGGCGGGTCTCGCCGATGAAGATGGGAACATCGAAGACATCGGAAAGCTGCTGCTCGTCGATTCGCTCGGTGCGGTCGCCGGCGGGATGGGTGGCGTGAGCTCGAATACGAGCTACATCGAGTCGAGCGCAGGGGTGGCCGAAGGTGGCCGTACCGGTTTCACCTCCGTGGTCACCGGTGCCCTGTTCCTGGTTGCGATCTTCCTGGCCCCGCTGGCAGGCCTGATCCCTTCCGTGGCAACGGCCCCGGTGTTGATCTTCGTCGGGTTCCTCATGACCGGACTCCTCAAGGACATCGACTTCCACGACGTCGAAGAGGGGCTGCCGGCCCTTCTCACCATGATCATGATGCCCCTGACCTACTCGATCACCGAGGGTATCGGTGCCGGTTTCGTCGCCTGGGTGCTGATCAAGGTGATCAAGGGCAAGGCCGCGGACGTACACCCCCTCATGTGGGTCGTAGCCGGCGGGTTCGTGCTCTTCTTCGCCAAGGAGTGGATCGGGACCATCATCTGACCTCGAGCGACCGAACGTCCGGGAGGAGGGCCGACGAGGCCCTCCTCTCGATTGTTCGGCTCCAGGGGTTGCATTCCTCCTCACAATGTGTCATATTGCATGTCAATATGACACACTCTATGCCAGGGCTGCGAGAGAAACAGCGGGAACTGACAGATCAACTGATCATCGACGCCTTCACCGAGCTGACGGTCAAGAACCCCGACTTCACGATGCAGGAGCTGGCCGACGCCGCCGGCGTCTCCCTACGCACCCTCTACCGCTACTACCCCAGCCGGGAGGTACTGGTCGAAGGCCTCATGAGGGCCCTCACAGACCGGGTTCGGGTCGTTCCCACGACTCTGGAGGCGATGCTCGAAGAACCGGGCGCCTTGCGCCACAACTTCAGGGTCTTCGACGAATACTCAGAGCTCATGCGGGCGATGGTTCTCTCTCGGCTGACCGGGGCTCTCGACCAGGACGGGTACCGGAACCGAACCAAGGCCTTGAAGGCAGCCATCTCGGCGGAGCTGAGCGACAAGCACGAGACGATTCAGCAGCAGGTGTTCGGCCTGACCCGGCTGCTCATGGGCTCTGTGGCCTGGATGTTCCTGACAGAAGACGACATCGGGCTGACCGGCGACGAAGCAGGGGCCGCAGTCGAATGGGCAACGAGGCTGATCGTCGACGCCGCGCGTCGTTCGGACGGCCCGCTGGAGTGAGGAGGAGAAGATGTGGACAATCCCGCTGGCCGAGGCAGGAGGCGCAGATCGCACGCTGGTCGGCTCCAAAGCAAAAGAACTCGGAAAGCTGATGGCCGAGGGCGCGCGGGTGCCCGACGGATTCGTGGTGACGACACTCGCCCACGCACGGGCGACAGACGGGTCGGTGCCGGCTGAGGTCGCCACCGCCCTCCAGCGAGAACTCGCGGCTCGGTCGGGACCCTTCGCGTTCCGATCGTCTGCGGTCGCAGAAGACCTCGGCCATGCGTCCTACGCCGGCCAGTACGAGACGGTGCTGAACGTCGATGGAATGGAGGAGGCCACGGCCGCTCTGATGGCTTGCTGGGAGTCGGCTCGCTCCGAGGCCGTCGCCGGATACCAGGCCGATCACGGCGACACCGACACACGGATCGCCGTTCTCGTGCAGGCGATGGTCGATGCCGAGTTCGCCGGAGTCGCCTTCACGGCCAACCCGGTGACCGGAGCCGACGAAGTCGTGATCGAAGCGGTCCCCGGGCTCGGTGACGGGCTTATGGCCGGCGACGTCACACCCGAGAGATGGGTGGCCGCGCCCGAACCGAACCTCGCCTCGACTGGTGAGCTCGCCCCGGTGCTGACCCCCGCTGTTGCGTCCGCCATCGCGGCCGAGGCGCTGGCCATCGCCGAACGGCGCGGCGTCCCCCAGGACGTCGAGTGGGCCGTCTCTAACGACTTCCTCCACATCCTGCAGACGCGCCCGATCACCGCACTTCCCGTCGAACCGGCACAACGCCCGCCTGCAGGTCAAACCTGGGTGAGAGACGACTCCTACTTCCCCGACCCGATCACCCCGCTCACCTTCACCGCCTGGCTGCCGTATCACACCCAGGCCTTCGGCATGGTCACCCGCCATCTCGGGCTTCCCTTCGAGAGGATCGATCACGGCCACTTCCTCGGCCGGGTCTACGACCGAGTGGTGCCGGTGAGCGAACCCAAGAAGGACCACCCGTCGCTGCCGCCTCTCCCGATCCTCAAGCTGGCGGTGCGTCTCATTCCCGATTGGCGGAAGCGGCTCGCCACCGCAGAACAGGCCCTGGCCGAAGACCGGTTCATGGAGGTCATCGATGCCTGGGAGAACGGTGGCCGCGAGGAGCTGCGCGCGAACACGAGAGCGCTGAGGGAGATTGAGAGAGCCTCACTCTCCGACCTTCAATTGGCCGATCACCTCGAAGACATCCGCAGACAAACCCTGGTCGTGGCCTACCAGCACTTCCTGGCAGGCATGGCCGGAACCTTCGTCCTGGCCGGACAGCTCGGGCTCGTAGTCGAAGAGGTACTCGGCTGGGACCCCCATCGGGTCATCGATCTCCTCCAGGGCTATGGCGAAGCGTCTGTCTTCGGCGGCGTCGAGTTGGAGCAGCTTTCCGACGCGATACGCCGGGACCCGGAGGCCGCCGCGCTCCTGCGAGAGGACCCACGCCGATTGACCAGTCATCCTGGTGAAGGAGGCAAGGCGTTCCGATCGTTCCTGGAAAGACATGGCCACCGCCTCATGTCGCCCCGGCTGGACACGCCGACGTGGACCGAGGATCCGTCCCCGCTCCTGCACATCCTCGCCGCCAGCGTCAGGCATGCGCCTGAACAGGCCGACCCCAAGTCGATCGCCCACGCCGCGGAAGCGGAGGCCCGAGCGGCGATCGATGACGCCGATGACCTCGCTCGCTTCGATCGGGCGCTCGAGAGGGCCCGCAAGGGGCGCCCCCTGGCGGACGACACTGAGCCCGACACGGGCGACATCCTCGCCGTCACGAGATACGCCGCACTCGAGGCCGGGCGACGGCTGGCCGCCCGCGGGGCGCTGCTCGATGCCGGTGACGTCATCTACCTCACCATGGACGAACTGGAAGGCATCCTCCGTGGGGCCCAGCCGCCGGAGGACATCGGCCGCCGCAAAGCCGAACACAGATGGGCGCTGGCCAACCCGGCACCTCCGATCTTCGGCCCCGCACCCAGCGACATGCCACCGACGGAGATATTCCCCAAGAGGACCCACGAGGTCGTGGGGGCAGCGTTCTGGGCATTGAAGATGTTCTTCACGCCCCCCCATGAGCAGGTGGATGGCGCCATCCGTGGGCTGGCGGCTTCACCTGGAAGAGCGACGGGAGCGGTACGGATCATCCACTCCCCCGAGGAGTTCGACCGAATCCGCGCCGGTGACATCATGGTCTGCCGCCACACCATGGCCGCCTGGTCGCCGGTGTTTCCCATGCTCTCGGGGTTGGTCACCGAGCAGGGCGGACCGCTGTCACACCCGGCGACCCTGGCCCGTGAATATGCGCTGCCGGCCGTCCTGGCGGTGGCCGGCGCCACGAGCCTGTTCTCGGATGGTCAGATCATCACGATCGACGGCGGTCGAGGGACAATCGAGGTCGATCAAGCGACCAATGCGAAGACGCCGTAGGTGCCCGCCATTGCGCGGAGCCGTGAGCGCTGCTTCCCTGCTCGGCCCTGGTGTCGGGCCACCACGTCTCCGCTGGGCTCGTGCCGGTTAGCCTTCACAGCCAGGCCCGCGTAGCTCAGGGGATAGAGCGACTGCCTCCTAAGCAGTAGGTCGCAGGTTCGAATCCTGCCGCGGGTGCGAGATGCTCGATTCACTCAGCCGTAATCGGGACATAGCGGCGGTGACACTGCTCTATGCGGTCGGGTGGACGGCCGTCGGAATCCGCAACGGAGCCTCCATCGCCCTCCCCTATCTGGTCGAGATCATCTTCCTCGGCGGGGTGATCCTCGCCTTCGACTCGAAACGGCCCCTCGAACGCAACCTGCTGTGGGCCTTCAGCGGGTGGGGATTCATACACATGCCCGGCGGGCTCACCTACGTGGACGGCGATGTGCTCTACGAGTACTGGGTGCTCCCCTTCCTTCGCTACGACCACATCGTCCACATCCTCGGCTTTGCGGTGGTGGGACTCGCCGTGGCCAACGTCAACCGGCGCTGGCTCCCGGTGGATGCGCCCAGGGTGGCGGGAGCGGTGGTTTTCTTCGGGGCGATGGGGATCGGCGCCGCCAACGAGGTCGTCGAGTTCGTGATCGGCGAGAGCTTCCCGAGCACCAACGTCGGCGACGCCACCAACCTGGGCCTCGACCTGGTGGCGAATGCCATCGGCGGAGGGTGGGCGGCGATCGTCACCACCAGGCGGCTCCGCGTACCCGCCCAGAAGGGCGTCGACGAGAAGACCTAGCCGGACGAGTGGTGGCCCGAAACGCCTAACCTCGGCCTGTGGAACCGTTCTACGAGCCGCTCTCCTATCTCGACTCCTCTTTCCTGGCCCTCGAGACCAAGACCACCCACATGCACGTGGGCGCGGTCGCCATCTTCGAGGCGGGTGAACTGAGGATCGGGCAGGGAGCCATCGACATCGACAGGATCATCCAGCACGTCGAGTCCAAGCTCCAGTACATCCCCCGATACCGACAGAGACTGGAGTTCGTCCCGTACAACCGTGCACCCGTGTGGGTCGACGACGAGAACTTCTCCATCGAGTACCACGTCAGGCACTCGAGCCTCCCGCGGCCGGGCACCGAGGAGCAGTTGAAGAAGCTCGCTGGACGAATCCTCTCTTTCCAACTCGACCGGTCGAAGCCGCTCTGGGAACTGTGGATCGTGGAAGGCTTCGAAGACGACCGATTCGCGATCGTTGCAAAGATCCACCACTCCATGGTCGACGGAGTCTCCGGCGTCGACCTAACCACCATCCTCTTGAACATCGTGCCTGCCGGCGAGATCGAACCATCCGCTCCATGGACGCCCCGCCCGGTGCCGACCGCCAGCCAGTTGGCCGTGGCGGAGGTCGCGAGGACGGCTCGCCGGGCGCTCGACACCGTGACCTCGGTGGCGGGCACGGTTCAAAGCAGCAGGGAGGTGGCAGAGTCGACCCTCAAGCGGGCGGCAGCGGTGCGCAACTCGCTGAAGTCGGGATGGCTCAGCCCCTCGGCCCGGACCCCGCTCAACAACACGATCGGACCGAACCGACGGCTCGACTGGGGCGAGGTCGCTCTGGAGGACGTCAAGGAGATCAAGAACGCCCTCGGCGGCACGGTCAACGACGTGGTGCTGGCCACGGTGGCCGGCGCAATCCGCCACTTCCTCGAGGTGGAACGGGACTTCCCCGTCGAGGGACTCGACTATCGGGTGATGGCCCCGGTGTCGGTCCGCAAGCCCTCGCAACGCGGCCAACTCGGCAACCAGGTGGCGATGTGGCTGGTGTCCCTTCCGGTGCACGAAGCCGACCCTGTGCGCAGGCTCGAACAGATCGCCGCGGAGACCCAGCATCTGAAGGACAGCGACCAGGCCCTCGGAGCATCGACGCTCGTCGAGTTGAGCAGTGGTACACCGATTCCGCTGCTGTCGATCGCCAACAGGGTGGCGTCGGCGGCGATCCGCCCCTTCAACATGACCGTCACCAACGTCCCCGGACCGCAATTCCCGATGTATCTGCTCGAGGCGAAGATGGTGGCCAACTACCCGATCGTCCCCCTCTGGGCTCAGCACGGCGTGGGAATCGCCCTGTTCTCCTATGACGGCCGCCTGCTCTGGGGAGTCCATGCCGACTACGACGCCCTTCCCGACTCGCAGGCATTCATCGCCTCGATCCATCACAGCTTCAAGACCTTGCAGAACGCGGCCAGGCGCTCCTGACAGATGAGCAGACCCGCCGGCACCTCGCTTCTTGCCGCGTTCGCCGGTGCAGCGGTGATCTCCTTCTCGGCCATCCTCTTCAGGCTGTCGGGGGTCACGCCCATCACCGGTGCGGTCTATCGCATGGTCTATGCCCTGCCGCCCCTCTTCCTGCTGTGGTTCTTCTCCCGCCACCTCGACACCAGACCTAGGAGAGACCGCCTCGTGGCGATGGTCGCAGGTGCCCTGCTGACGGCCGACGTCGTCCTCTGGCACTCTTCGATCGAGATGATCGGCGCCGGTCTGGCGACTCTCATCGCCAACAGCCAGGTGGTGATCGTCCCGGTATTCACCCTGATCCTCTTCGGCGAACGACTGACACGACCGACGATCCTGGCCATGCCCGTGGTCATGGTCGGTCTCGCCCTGATCACCGGGCTTGGTCAAGCCGGCACCTACGGTGACCGGCCCTTCCTCGGTGTGGCGCTGGCAGTCGGGGCTGCGACCCTCTACTCGGGCTTCCTGATCGCCTTCCGGCGTTCACATCGCAACCTCTCGCCCCCTCAGGGGCCGCTGCTCGACGCCGTGGTGGGTGCCACCATCGTCGCGGTGCTGGCGGCGATGTTGCTGGGCGACTTCGATCTGGCACCGACGTGGCCGGCCCATGGCTGGCTCATCCTTCTGGCGCTGGGTACACAGATCGTCGGCTGGCTCGCCATCGGATACGCGCTCCCTCGCCTACCCGCCGCCCACACCTCTTTTGCGATACTCCTCCAGCCCACCCTGACACTCCTGTGGGGGGCGATCATCTTCAGCGAGCGGGCCTCGACGACTCAGGGTGCCGGCGTCGCGCTCGTGCTGGCGGGCATCACCGTCGTGAGCATCTACGGCCGCCGCGGGCAGCCGATCGTGGTCTGACCGAGAGCGGGGACGCCCAACGGCGGAGGTGTTCAAAGACCGACGATGTCCTCGGGCCGAACCGGGGCCCGGCGCAGGTCTCTCCCGGTGGCAGCGCGGATCGCGGCGACGACTGCGGGCGTCGAACTGATCGTGGGCGGCTCCCC
>JBFGRR010000054.1:0-8718 GCA_041567215.1 Acidimicrobiia bacterium
CCGGGCGCGAGAACGTCGAGATGGTCGGCCGCCTCTACAACCTCCGCCGTGCCGAGGCCAGGCGTCGGGCAGCCGAGGTTCTCGAGAGAATCGACCTCGTCGAGGCTGCCGACCGGCCGGTGAGGACGTACTCGGGCGGCATGAGGCGGCGACTCGACCTCGCTGCATCCATGGTCGGACGCCCCACCGTGCTCTTCCTCGATGAGCCGACCACCGGCGTGGATCCCCGCAGCCGAATGGACATCTGGTCGCTGATTCAGGATCTGATCGAGGCGGGTACCACGATCCTCCTCACCACCCAGTACCTGGACGAGGCCGACCAGCTCGCAGCCCGCGTAGCGGTCATCGACCACGGGCGGTTGATCAAAGAGGGAACCCCCGCCGAACTGAAGGAGACTCTCGGAGGGGCCGTCGTCGAGGTGACCGTCGCCGAACACAACCGCGAACGCACGATCGAAGCCCTGAGACGAGTGGCCGGCGAAGAGCCGAAGTTCGAGGCCAGCTCGAAGAAGATCTCGATACCGGCCAAGGACGCCACTCTCACGCTCATGGAGGCGGTGCGAGCCCTCGACGCCGTCGACGTCTACCCCGGCGACCTGGCGCTCAGGAAACCAACCCTCGATGACGTGTTTCTGGCGCTGACCGGGCACGCAGCCGAAGACAAGACCATCCTCGCCACCCCACCCGGGCGCGGCGGCAAGAAGAGAAGTGCAAGGAGCGCCCGATGACCGCAGCCACCCAGACTCGAGCACGCATGTCGATCACGCACGCCGCCAAGGACACCGCTGTGATCACCCGCCGCAACCTGCTCCGCAACATCCGCCTGCCACAGGTACTGCTCTTCTCCACCGTTCAGCCGGTCATGTTCCTGCTGCTGTTCAACTACGTGTTCGGCGGCGCGATCGGGCAGGCGATTCCCCCGGCGGCGGGCGGCAAGTACATCAACTGGCTCGTACCGGGCCTTCTCATCCAGGTGGCGGCCTTCGGCGCCGGTCAGACGGCCATCGGGCTCACGGAAGACCTCGACAAGGGGGTCATCGACCGATTCCGATCACTGCCGATGGCGAGATCGGCGGTCTTGGCCGGCCGCACCCTCTCCGATCTGATCCGGAACGGCTTCGTGATCAGCCTGATGCTCGTCGTCGGGTTCCTGATCGGGTTCCGCTACCAGACCAGCATCTTCGGCATGCTGGGCGGAATGCTGGTGGCGATGTGCTTCGCCTACTCGCTGTCCTGGGTGATGGCCACCATCGGACTGCTGGTGAAGAACCCCGAGGCCGCCCAATCCGCCGTCTTCCTACCCGTGTTCCCACTGGTGTTCGCAAGCTCGGTGTTCGTGCCCACCCAGACGATGCCCGACTGGCTGCGGACGTTTGCCGACAACCAGCCGATCACGGTCACGACCAACGCCATCAGAGGGTTGATCCTCGGCGAAGGGGCGCTGCTCCCGGGCCAGACGGTGGTGGGCCAGGTGGGCCTGGCACTGCTGTGGGCTGCCGGAATCCTGGTCATCTTCGCACCCATGGCGGTGAGGGTCTACCGGCGCGCCGTCGGCTGAGGCCGGGGGCGGCTCGCTGCTCCGGCCCGGGTGACCGCTCAGCTCAGACGGTCACGAACCTCGGCGATGGCTATGCCAAAACCGAGCGACAACAGGGCGACAACTGGAACCACGAGTACCAGATCCAGGTCGGCCAGCAGGTTGCGCATCCCTCAACGCTACCCCACCCGGCGGCGCGCCGACCAGTCCACGATGATGATCTCGCCAGGTCGCGGGAACGTGTCGGCCGAACACAACCGTGTGACCAGCCGGATCACCCCACCGTGGGCGAATACCAGATGGGTGCCGTCGGTGAGCCCGGCCAGGAACGCGGTGACACGCTCCCGGAGTTCGGCCATCGACTCTCCCCCCGGAGCCTGGAAGCTCTCGAAGTCGCGGAACGACTCCCTGATCCGGAAGTCGGTGAGATCCCACCGCTCCCCCTCGATCTCGCCGAAGTCGATCTCCCGCAGGCGGGCGTCGACCTCCGGTTCCGAGAAGGCGAGCTCTGCAGTTTCGATCGTCCGGACCAGATCGGACGACCAGACACCGGCGAAGGACCTCCCGGCCAGCGAGGGACGCAGTTCGCGTGCCTGGGTCCTGCCGACCTCGTCCAGTGGTTCGTCGGTCCACCCCAGCAATCGGCCTTCGGCGTTCCAGGCCGTGCGCCCATGACGCACCAGCCAAACCAGCACCGCCATCAGTAGTCGAGGCCGCGCCTGGCCATCACTCCGCGGTCGTAGGCGTGTTTGACCTTCACCATCTCGGTCACGGTGTCGGCGATCTCGATGATCGGTTCCGGTGCGTCGCGTCCGGTGACGATCACGTTGACCTGCTGAGGTCGCGTACGGATTCGCTCCGTCACCTCGGCCACGTCGATCCACTCCCAGTTCATCGGGTAGGTGATCTCGTCGAGTACGACCAACTCGTAACTCCCCCCACCGATGACCTCTGCTGCAAACGCCCAGGCCTCCCGGGCTATCGCCTCGGACTCACCGATGTCCTCGGAATCCCAGGTGAATCCATCACCGATCGCCCACCAGTCCACCCCGAGGTCCCGGGCGATCTTCTCCTCGCCTACCCGCCAGTCACCGGACTTGAGGAACTGGATGACACAGACGCGCCAGCCGCGGGCGAGAGCGCGCAGAACCGTTCCGAACGCTGCGGTGCTCTTGCCCTTGCCGTCACCGGTGTTCACAATGACCAGCGACGAGGCGCGTATCGAACCCGGATCGGGCCGGTCTTTGGGAGGCGTGGTCATGGTCGGGCAATCGTGCCACGATCGGCACGCTGTTCGGAATCCCGCACCGGGATCACCACGATCCCCCCGGTGCCGTCATCGAGGATCCGCACATCGGCGCCGTAGTGCTGACGAATCGCCGACTCCGTCAACACGTTGCCGGCAGAGCCCTCTGCCACCACCCGGCCGCCGGCAACCAGCGCCAGCCGATCGCAGAACTGTGCAGCAAGGGTCAGGTCATGGAGCGCGGAAACCACGGTGAGACCTCGCGAAGTCCGCAAGCTCTCCACCAGTTCGAGCACCAACTGTTGATGGCCGACATCCAGCGACGCGATCGGCTCGTCGAGGAGGAGCACCGGTGTCGACTGGGCCAGAGCCCTGGCCAGCAGCACCCGCTGCTGCTCGCCACCGGAGAGGCGCCCCAGCGGCCTGTCGGCGAAACCGTCCAGATCGAGCGCCCGCATCGCATCCTTGGCGGCACCGATGTCGGTAGGCGACTCCGAGCCGAAATACGAGATGTGTGGCGCCCGCCCGAGGAGCACGTAGCCCGCAACGGTCATCATCGCCGGGAGGGCGGGTCGCTGGGGCACCGTTGCCACCAGCCGGGCCAGTTCGGTCCTCGACAGGTCGCCAACCGGCCGACCGGCGATGGTGACCGTGCCCGAAACGGGCACTCCGTTCGCCAGGGATCTCAGAAGCGTGGTCTTGCCCGCTCCATTGGGGCCGATGAGTCCGAGCCACTCCCCCGGCTCCACGGTGAGGGTCACGTTGGAGAGCACCTGGCGTCTGCCAAGTTCCACACCGACATCGCGGAGTTGGAGGCGGCTCACAGGGCCTCCCTGCTCGTCCTGAGAACCAGCATGAAGAAGGGGGCGCCGAAGAAGGCGGTCACGACGCCGATCGGGAGCTCCGCAGGAGCGACCACCGTCCGGGCACCCACATCGGCAACCACCATGAAGGCCGCGCCGAAGACGAGCGAAAGCGGAAGCACTATTCGATAGCTCCACCCCGCGATGAGCCTGATCGCGTGCGGCACGATGATCCCCACGAATCCGATGAGTCCCCCCACGGCCACTGCTGCAGCCGTCCCGAGGGTCGCCGCCGCCACCACGACAAGCCGAACACGTGATGCACTCACCCCCAGGCTCTGCGCCTCATCGTCCCCCACTGCCAGCACATCCAGCAACCGTCCGTGGAGCAGGATCACCGTCGCGCTGACGACCATATAGGGGAGGACGGAAACGACTTCCTTCCACCCGGTGGTGCTGAGCCGCCCGAGGATCCATGCGTAGACCTCGCGGAGGGTCTCCGTGTTGCGCTGCTGGACATACGTCTGAACGGCGGTGAAGAAGGATGCGACCGCAACGCCCGCCAGGATCAGCGTGGTTGCGGTCCGGTCACCGACCGTCTTCCCGAGGGCATAGGTGATGATCACCGCGACGACCGCCCCGGCGAACGCGGCAAGCGGGACCAGGGCGTCCGGGAATCCGGCGCCACGGGCCCCGATGGCGATCGTCGCCCCGAAGCCGGCACCGGCGGCCACTCCGAGCAGATAGGGGTCGGCTAGGGGATTGCGGAACACGCCCTGATAAGCAGCACCGGCCAGGGCCAGCATTCCGCCCACCATGGCGCCGAGCACGACTCGGGGGATCCGCAACTGCCAGAGGATGGCTTGGGCCTGGCCGGACAGATCGGAGGCTCCCACCAGGGGGATTCCACCGAACACCTCCCTCACCACCTGGCCCGCCGAAATATCCGCCGGACCGAGAGTGGTCGCCACGGCGGCGACGACTACCAGGACACCCAGCGACAGGACGAGCGGTCCAGTGCGCAGACGTGATTGGGCTGCCAGGAGCCTCATCTGCTCGCCGCCCCGGCAATCAGCCTCAGGAAGTCGACGAGCCTGGGTCCCCACCGTGAGGCGACCGAGTCATCGGCCTCCACGACATCGCCGTTGCGAACCGCTTTCAGGGAGCTCCAACCGGGGCGGGCCGCGACCCCGGCCGCATCGACACCGCAGCAGACCGTGTCCGCGAGCACGATCAGGTCAGGGTCGTTCTCTATCACGAATTCCGCCGAGAGCTGGGGGTAGCCATACCCATCCACATCGGCGGGGTCGGCGATGTTCACCATCCCGATCAAGGAGTAGAGATGGCCGATGAAGGTCGACGACGTGACGGAGTAGAAAGTCGGGTCGAGCTCGTGGTAGTAGGTCTTACCCGCAGCGTCGGCCCCGGCGACGATCGCCGCGACTTCCGCCTTGATCGACTCGATCACCACAGATCCGTCGGCGCCCGTGACCTCACCCAACAACTCCAGTTGGGCGTAAACGTCTTCGAGCGTCTCCGCGGCGGGCAGGACGAGCACGGGGATTTCCAGGGCGGACAAACCGCTGATCAGGTCGCCCGGGTCGTAGGCCACGACGACGAGATCGGGCGCGTACGTGGCGATCGCCTCGATGTTGGGCGTGAAGCCAGACAGATCCGTCATAGGTGCCTCGGCCGGATGGTCCGACTGGTCGTCCACCGCGACGACTCTGTCACCGGCTCCAATTGCGAAGAGCATCTCGGTGGCGGTCGGGGATAGAGAGACGATGGCAGAGGGTGGCGCGTCGAGGGTGAGGACTCCCGAAGCGGTTTCGACGGTTATAGACGGTCCCGATGCGCCGGCACAGGCAGCCAGCACCAGCGCCACCGGCACGATCGACTTCCAAAACAAGACATCCTCCACGGTCGGAGGATGAAAGGAGCCCGGGCGGCTTCCGCCGCACGAACTGCACCTTCACCCGAGGCTCGTTCGCTCCGTGACTCCAGGCGACCTGGCTCAGCCCGATGGGCATGACAGTTGCGGGACAGCGCCGGACTCGCACCGGCTTCGCTGTTGTCACGGTCCCGGGACGTACCCGGTCCAAGGAGTATACGGCCCCTTCCCCGGCTACGGTCTGGCCGATGTCCGAGGTATCCCGAGTCGCCGATGAGTACACCGCCTACAGGGATTCGACCGACCACCTGACCGCGCTGTGGATGGGAGACGTGGAGAGGATCGAGGGTTGGGAAGATCACAGTCGCCCGGGGAGAGAGAGACACCGCAATCACCTGCTGGACTTCGCCCGCCGGGCCGAGACTGCCGGGAACCCGGAGTCCCAACAAGACCTGGCACTCCTCGACACCGTCGCTTTCACGGCGAGATCTCTGGCAACCCAGCTCGAGTGGATGGACGAGTTCGAACTGCCCAACCCCGAGGTGGGGATCCACTCCCTCCTCCTCACCTTCCTCCCGCGCTATCCACTCAGAACCGCCGAACAAGGGGACCAGTACCTGGACAAGGTCGCTGCCCTCGGCCCGATGTTCGAGGGCCTCAACGACACCCTGCGGCGGGCAGCGAGCGAAGGGCGGGTGCCGATCCGTCCTCTCATCGAAGCGGCGATAGACCGCCTCGACCGGCACCTGGAAGCCGGCCACGATCCGCTCTCCGCACAGCCACCCCCCAGGGATGCACCCGACCCGCGCTGGTCCGAAAGGCTCGAAGAGGTCCTCTCCCGGCACGCACGGCCGGCGCTGCGGTCATTCAGGGACACCCTGGCCAGCCACAGCCTCCCTGCCGCCGGCTCGCAGGAACAGGCGGGAATCTGCCACCTGGAGAACGGGGAAGAGGGCTACCAGAGGCTGATCGAAGCTCACACCAGCCTCGATCTCGATGCCGAGACCGTCCACCGGATCGGTCTCGATCAGGTGGCAAGACTCGAAGAGGAGTACCTGAGCCTCGCCGGTCCCCTCCTGGGCACCACCTCGCTCGAGGAGATCTACACGGCGTTGCGCGAGGACCCGGACCTCCACTACTCGAACGCGGAGGATCTGGTCGCCGACGCCAAAGTCGCCCTCGAGCGCGCCACCGCAGCGTCGAAGTCGTGGTTCGGGTTGCTGCCGGAAGCGGCATGTGAGGCCGAGTCGATCCAACAGGGCGCTCTGGCTTTCTACTCCCGGCCCGTGGCGGCGGCCGGCAAACCAGGGATCTTCTACTTCAACACCTCCGACCCCTCGATATGGGGCACGTTCCAGCTCGAAGCGGTCACCTTCCACGAGGGCATCCCGGGCCACCACCTCCAGTCGGCGCTCGCCCTGGAACTGCCCGGGCTCCACCCGGTCCACTCCAAGCTCTACATCGCGGCATTCAACGAGGGCTGGGGCCTCTACTCGGAGCGGCTGTCCGACGAGATGGGCCTGTACACATCGGATCTGGCACGCCTGGGGATGCTGTCAGCCGACTCGATGCGGGCATGCCGGCTGGTCGTCGATACCGGCCTGCACGGCCTGGGATGGTCCCGAAGCCGCGCCATTCAGTACATGCTGGACCATTCACCGATGACCCGCGGGCAGGTGACCGGCGAGATCGACCGCTATCTCGGCACTCCCGGCCAGGCGCTCGGATACATGATCGGCAGGTTGGAGATCGACGAGATCCGGGCCGATGCCGAGGCGCGATTGGGCGAGTCGTTCGACATCGGATCGTTCCATGACTGCTTGCTCGACAGCGGGACCATCCCGCTCCCGACGCTGCGCCGAAAGGTCTCGGAGTGGGTCAGCGGGCCCCGAGGGTGACGGAGATCTCCATCTCGACGCCGTCGCGGATGATCGTGAGAACCACGACCTCTCCAGCCTGGCGACTGCGGATCTGAGCGGCGAGGTCGATTCCCTCCCGTACCGGCAGTCCGTCCACACCGATGATGACGTCGCCCAGCTGCAGTCCGGCCGAGATGGCCGCCGAGTCGGGACGCAGCTCGTTGATCACCGTCCCGGCCTGACCGCCGTCGGGTGCGGTGAGGCCCACACCGAGGAACCCGGGCACGAATTCGCCCCCGCCGACAACCGCCAGGGCCACGGCGAGCGCTCGGTCGATGGGGACCGCAAAGCCAACACCGTCATTGGCGCCGGACGAAGAGAAGATCGAGACATTGATCCCGATCACCCGTCCGTGCCGGTCGGCGAGAGCTCCACCCGAGTTGCCCGGGTTGATCGGGGCATCGGTCTGAATCATCGTGCGCGGGCCTCGCTCGTCGGTGATGGAGCGGTCCACCGCGCTGACGACTCCAGCCGTGACCGTCGAGTCGAGGCCCCAGGGGCTGCCGATTGCGATCGCCATCTGACCGACCCTGGGTCGATCGTCGAGGGCGAGCGGGGCCGCCGGAAGACCGGTCCGGTCGATGGAGATGACCGCGATGTCGTTGTTCGAGTCCGCACCGAGAACGACTCCCGGGACGCGCTCACCCGTGAACAGCCGGACCGTCACATCCTCGACACCTTCGACCACGTGCGCTGCAGTCATGATCTTGCCATCGGGGGCGTAGATGACGCCGCTACCGAGACCTCCCAGCGGAAGCTCGATCTGAACCATCGACGCAAGGAGCGCTTCGGCGACATCGGCGATCGGCTCGTCCGTGGTCGGACCGTCGATCATCGGTTCATCGGCAACCGGTGGCGCGAACGTCGTTGGTGGGGCCACGATCTCCACCGTGGTTGGTGTCGTGGTCGTCTCCGAAGCCGGCGGAGGGTCTGTCGTTGCCAACCAGCCGATCCCGACGCCCGCCCCGAACATCGCCACGGACGTCACCAAGCCCACCCAGCGGGGAGCTCGTTTGGGCTCGGGACTCGTATGAGGATCGGGCATGTGCATGTTCACATCCATCTTGATAGTGATCTGGAACTAAAAGGCCGGTAAAGCTCCGGGCACCGGCATGGCCTGCTGCGAGAGCCACAGAACGACAGTGCTGCCACCTCCGTCACGATCCGCCACGGACACCGATCCACCGTGGGCGTCGACGATGCCGCGGACGATCGATAGGCCCAGGCCGCGCCTGCCGTTTCGCCCTTCGTCCTCGCTCTGTACCTCGAACCCGGGTCCCCGGTCGGCGACCGCCAGATAGGGGCAGTCCTCGAGGAGGCCC
>JBFGRR010000055.1:0-8687 GCA_041567215.1 Acidimicrobiia bacterium
ATGCTCCTCGTCGCAATCCACCCACATCACGTGGCTCTGGATGGCCCCGTCCGGCAGGAGCGTGGCCAGCACGGCGAAGTTGGGACCGGCGGCAAGGCGCCGCGTCTTCTCGTGGAGCATCAGGCGATCTTGGCAGACCGGGACGCCGCGTCAGGTGACGGGGACCCCCGGCTCCAGTTCGATGACCCGAAACGCCCCGTCTGCGTGTTCGGCGAGCTCGCCGGGAAGTCCGGTGAGGATCGGAAAAGTCCCGTAGTGGATGGGAACCACCTTCTCTGCACCGAGCAGCTTGGCCGCCCTGGCGGCCTGTTTCGGTCCCATCGTGTACCAGCCACCGATCGGCAGAAACGCTATGTCCGGCGCCCAGAACTCCCCGATCAGAGCCATGTCGCCGAACACCATCGTGTCGCCCGCGTGATAGACCGTTGGGCCGCCCGGGAACTCCAGTACCCAGCCTCCGGGGTCGCCGCCGGGAATGATGCCCGCCTCGCCGCTTATACCTCCGGAGTGCACCGCATGGACCAGGGTGGCCCTGACTCCGGCCGCGTCCAGGGTTCCGCCCTTGTTGGAGCCGACGGCCGACTCGATACCGAGGCCTCCGGCCCACACGGCGATCTCGTGGATCGCGTGCAATGCAGCACCGGTGCTGCGCACGAGGTCGAGCGAGTCACCCACGTGATCGAAGTGCCCATGGGTGATGAAGACTGCGTCGGCTCGTTTGGGCGAGTGCTCACTCTCGGGGCAGGCGGGGTTGCCCGCCAGCCATGGATCGATGAAGTAGGTGGAACCGTCGTCGGTGCGGAGACGGACGGAGGCGTGCCCGAGCCAGGTGACCTCGAGACCGTGCATGAAGACTCCCTTCTTCCTCCCTCGGATCCTAGGTCGGCAGGAGGGCGGAGAACCGCCCGGTGAGAGGAGAAAGGAGGAGAGGCCGCGGCGGCGATCTAGCCGCGGCGGAGCGCTCGAACAGGCGAGCCGATCAGGTTCACGACCGAGCCGATCCCGGAGTTCTTCCTGATGTTGCCGGCGTTGCCCCACAGCCGCTTCCTGTCCACCTTCACGATCGACTTGTCCGGCTTTCCATCGACGCCGAAGTGAGCAGCCAGTGCCCGCAGGGTGTGCAACCACATCATGTCCTCGCCCCTGCCCATGCCGAGCATGAACGCGATCTCCCACAGGGGATCGTTGGCCCTGATGAGAAGCTGAACCTGCGCGGTCGTCCCATCGTCGTCGAAGGCGGAGAACGTGATCCATCCCCCGAATGGGTGCCCCTCTGGAGTCATGTACGTGAAAGACGTCTCGTCCGAGTAGAGGACCATCACACCCGTGGACAACACCTGCATGGACTTGATCCCACCCACCTCACCGGGCTGAATCCCGGCGAGCGGTGCATTGAATTTGGAGTGCCTGGGCCAGAACTTCCCGTAGTTCGCCTTCCACTCCGAGATCACCCGCTCGGGTGTCTGCCCCGGGATCGAGACGCGATAGGTCTTCTGCCAGAGCTGCCCGAACCCCTGCTGCGGCCCCGTCAGCTTGCGACCCCCCACGTTCACTCCGCCGGAAGCGAGCTTCTCGGCGCTCGATGCCCAGTTCGATGCGTCCCTCGTCGGTTCCATCCGTCCTCCTTGAGCCATGGGGTGGTGTGTACCCACCGACCGTGACGGCGCCGTTACGACCGGCCGGAAACCGCTGCGGCCTCGGTGTCGTAGATCTCGATCGCCTCGTCGAGGCGCGTCAACGAGAAGATCTGCCGGTAGTGGTCGGACAGGCCGAACGCCGAAAGCCGTTGCCCGTTTCGCTGGGCGCGTATCAGCATCGTCACCAACAGCCCGATCCCTCCGCTGTTCATGTAGTCGAGGCCCTCGAAGTTGAGGACCACGGCCGACGTTCCCGGCTGCGCCGCCTCGACATAGGCGCCGTTGAGCGCCTCCTCACAGAAAGCCGTGATCTCGCCGTCGATGTCGATCACGTTCACACCCTGTATCGCCTGCCGGACCGTCATCGCTACCTGCGCTTGCGGCATTTCGCCTCCTCAATCCGCAGCCAGAGCGGCGGATTCGTCGTCGTGGATGTCCATGAAGTCGGATATACGGGTGATCTGGAATATCTGCCGGTAGTGATCGGACAGTCCATACGCCTTGACCGGGCGGCCGACGGATCGTGCTCTGGCCAGCAAAGACACGATCACGGCGATGCCGGTCGAATTGATGTAATCGACGCTCGTGAAGTCGAGGATCACCGGCATCGCACCGGCCTCCTCGTAGGCCGCTTCCAGACCCTGCTGAGCGCCTCGACTCACGTCGCCGTGAAGCCGAAGGATCGCGGCCCCGTCGCTGCGGTCGACCTCGACCGAGAAGGGCGAACCCGGCATCAGTGCTCTCCTTCCATCGCCAATCGGAACTCCAGGACGTGACGGCCGTCCACGACCTCGTGGCGAAGCGAGTCGACCATCTGCTCGATCAAGAAGAGGCCCCACCCCCTGGGCGTCTGAAGGCCACCGAGCTTGGCCTCGAGGTCGGGCGTGCGGACGTCATCCATGCCGGGACCGGCACCCCAGTCCGCGACCCTCACGATCGCCATCCCGTTGCGGAACGCCGCCGAGACGTCGACACTCAGGTTGGGATCGCAGCCGTTTCCATGTTCGATCGCGTTCATCGCAGCCTCGGCAACGGCCGTCTTGAGTCTCTCGAGGGAAGGGCCACCGAACCCGGCATCGGCCGCAGCCGAAGCCACCTGCTCCATCACCGCCCGCTCGTTGCCCTCTTCGCTGGGAACGGCGAAACGGACCACTTGGCCGGACTCGAAGACGCTCGCCGAGAGCTGGGCGGACGAGGTGTGACGAACCGTCACCATCGTGATGTCGTCCTCCTGCTCGTGCCCTGGCCCGCAAAACCGCTCGAGCTCTTCGAGGACCGAGGCCATGAGTCGCGCCGGACCACCGGTGGTGCCCACCAGTCCCATCAGCCTGGGGAAGCCGAACATCTCCCCCTGTTTGGAGTGGGCCTCGACGATCCCGTCGCTGGTGAGCAGCATCGACTCACCGGCGGCGAGTACCGCATGATGCACGTCGTACGTCATCCCCGGCATCAGACCCAATGGCATCCCGGTCGCCCGCAACTCGACCACGCCGGCCTCCGTGCGGACGTAGGGGAGGTTGTGCCCCGCGTTCGCGAACGTGAAGGCCCCGCTGGCCGGCTCGAGCACGCCGAACAGGCATGTCACGAACATCGCCGGAGGGATCTCGGCCACCAGGATGTCATTGGCCTCCGCGAGGATCCGGCCGGGATCGGTGGAGCTCTGTGCCGCACCGCGCAGGGTGGATCTGGTGGTGGCCATGACCAGAGCGGCCGGTACGCCCTTGTCCGTGACGTCACCGACGACGATGGCCAGGCGCCCGTCCGGCATGGCGATGAAGTCGTAGAAGTCCCCTCCCACTGCGCGTGCGGACCGGTAATAGGCGTCGATCTCCCAACCGGCAAGGCTGGGGAGCTCCTTGGGCAGCAGGGTCTGCTGGATGAGGGCCGCCACCTTGAGCTCCTGGTCGAGGCGCTCCTTCTCCTTCGCCTGCGCCTCCTGCTGCTGCACCATCTGTGCGAGACGGATCGCCGGAGCCACTTGAGCGGCCAGACCACCGAGCAGCTTGCGGTCGTCGCTGGAATAGGGCTGCTCTGACAACCGCCGCCCCAGATTGAGGGTCCCGATCAGTTCACCCTGGCTGATCAGGGGAACCACGAGGTGGACACCGGAGGCCCGCAACGCCCGCACGGCAACCGAATCCAACTCCATCTTGTCGATTTCGACAGGGCCGCCCGCCCCCACCAGGAATCCGATCAGAGGGTCGTTGTCGGCGATCGGCACGGGAGCGCTCTCCTGAAGAGCCGGGCGCAGCGATCCAGGCGCGGCGTTTGGCGCGTCTCTACCGGTTCGCCTGAAAGGTCTCACTGTCAGCACGCCTCCGTTGTACCCAGGGTCCGTTCCGGAAACGTTACGGGCTGAGAATCCTCCCTGGGATGGTGGACCGCCCGGCCGCTGCCCATCTACCGTTACGGGCCCCATCATGAGCGCTTCTTCGTCACGTCTCCAGCTGAACCTGCTCGGACCGCCGATCGTGCTGGTCGATGGCGCGCCACTGAACGTCGACACGCGAAAGGCAGTGGCGCTGCTCTCCTACCTGGCGGTCACCGGCTCCAGCCCGGGAAGGGACGAGGTGGCTGCTCTCCTGTGGCCGGAAGCAGCACCCGACAAGGCACGAAGCGCTCTGCGACGGACGCTCTCGAGCCTGCGTGCAGGCCTCTCGGACCGCTGGGTCGGCGCAGACCGCTACCGGGTCTTCCTGGATCGGGAAGGTCTCGGCCTCGACCTGGAGGTTGCCGAGGCGACCTCGCACACCGACCACGGCCATCCGGAGATCCAGGCATGCCCCGACTGCATCGCGCCGCTGTCGGAGGCTGCACGACTCCACCGTGGAACGTTCATGGAAGGCTTCTCGCTGCGGGATGCCCCCGACTTCGACAACTGGGTGGGGGAGGTCGGCGGGGATCAGTCCCGGCGACTCCGGCGGGTACTGGAGCGGCTTTCGGTCGCCCACGCGGCCGCCGCTGACTTCCGCGCCGCCGCAGCCGCCGCCCGGCGCCGCATCGGCCTGGATCAACTCGACGAAGGCGCCCACCGCCATCTGATGCTCGCCCACGCATATCTGGGAGAGCGAGCAGAGGCGATCGACGCCTACCGGGCCTGCCTCCAGGCGCTGGAGACAGAGTTGGGAGTACCGCCGCTCGAGGAGACCACCGAGCTGTACGAAGCCATCCTCGATGAGGACCTGCCCCGCTTCCCCGGTGTCCGGTCCGTCAAACGAACCATCGAGGCAACCCGGAGTCTCGCCCTCGTCGGCAGGGAGGCGGAAGTCGACCGATGCCTCGATGCCCTCGAGGCGGACGGCACCCGCGGCGTCTTCATCGATGGACCCATGGGGATCGGCAAATCCCGCCTGATCGAAGAACTTCCCTCGGCCGCTCGAGCGCCTGCGCTCACGGGTCGAGGCCACGAGTCCGAGCGGGACCTCGCCTACGGGGTGGCAGGGCAGTTGATCGAGGCCGCCGGAGCGCCCGCTAGCTCGCTGCCCGGGTGGGTGATCGAAGAGGTGGGCAGGCTGGTGCCGGCGATCGGCGGATCCGGACGACAACAACCGAAGCTCGGGGCCGCAGACTCCGAACGGCGGCTGATCGACGCCGTGGCCCGATTCCTCACTGCAGCGCTGCCCGAGGGGCTGGTCTGCGTCGATGACGTTCAGTGGATGGACCACGCATCGACGATGGTTCTGTCCCAGCTCCTGAGAAAGGGGCCGACGTTGATACTCGCCGGGAGGTCGTCGGAGATCCCGGCAGACGGAGCCCTCCACAGCCTGGTGCGCGACGAGGGGGTCGACCACCTGACGCTCGGGCCCCTCGAGCCGCCTGCAGCTCTCGAGCTGTACGCGAATGCCACCGGCAAGCGCCTGGCACCGGATGTTCTCATGTCCAAGACGGGTGGGATTCCTCTCTATCTGACGGTGGATCTCGAAGAGGATGCCGCCTACCGGTTCGTGCTCCTGCGCAAGCTGCGGAGGCTGTCCCAGCTCTCCGGACAGGTGCTCAGCGTGGCCGCCATCGCCGACGGCCCCTTCGGCCTCGACTGGCTCAGGAGCGTCGCTGGGCGGAGCGAAGAAGAGGTCCTCGAGGCACTGGAGGTTCTCATCCCGGAGGGACTCCTCAGCCAGAGCACCGACGGGCGCCTGGAGATTCCTCACGAACAGGTGGCGGCCGTGGCCCGAGAGGGGCTGACCATGGTGCGGCGAAGGGTGCTCCACAGGCGCGCCGCCGCGATCGCCGCCGGCGAACCAGGGTTGAGAGGAATGGCCGCGGCAGCCCGCCACTATCAACTCGCCGGCATGGACGAGCAAGCCGCCGAGCACGCCTTTGCGGCCGGTGAGATGTCGATCACCGTGTTCGCCCTCGACGAGGCCGAAGAGCACCTTCGCAGCGCCCTGGCCCTCGGGCACCCGCACCCCGAGCGAATCCACATCCACCTCGGCGAGATCGCCGCCGCGCGCGGCCACTACGGCGAAGCGCTTCGTCACTTCGAGGCGGCGGCTGCCCGACTCGACGGCGCTGCCCTCGCCGATGTCGAACGGCAGATCGGGGTGGTGTTTCACCGGCTGGGGCAATGGGATCTCGCCCGAGCCGCCTACCGCCGATCGGAGAGCGGCGAACCGACCAGCTCCCGCCTCTACTCGGATTGGGCGCTGCTCGAGATGAGGCTCGGTGACCGGAGTTCGGCCGTCGAACTCGCCTCGAGAGCGGAAGAGGTCTCGACCTCTTCCGATGAACGCTCACGGGCCCTCAACATCCGGGGCCTTCTCGAAGAGGACCCCTCCAGAGCCATAACGTTTTTCCTGGAGACCCTGGAAACCGGAGACGCGGTGGATCGGATCGCCGTGCTCAACAACCTCGGCCGCGCCCACGAGCAACTCGGAGAACTGGCTGCAGCCGCCGACTACACCGAACGAGCCCTCGAAGCTGCCGTCACGGTCGGGCGCAGGCACAGGGAGGCTGCGCTACGCAATCGGATGGCCGATCTCCACCACCGGCTGGGTGAGGAGGAGAAAGCCAGGGAGTACCTGCGCCAGGCGGTGTCCCTGTTCGCCGAGATGGGCACAGAGCCCGGAGCGCTCGAGCCGGAGATCTGGCTCCTCGACGTCTGGTGATCAAGACCTTCGGCCCCCCGCATCGACGACGGGCCTCACGTAGGGTCTATATATGGAAGGTATCCATACGGCATTCGAAGCGGCCCGCAAGCGTCGCATCGAGTTGCACGCAGCGATGGCAGGACTCGAGTCTGCCCTCGCCCGGGCATCCGCCGCCACCGACTGGCGCGTCGGCGTCATCGAGAACCTGGTCAACCTGGCCGGGGCCTACGACAGCCACATCGACGAGGTCGAGTCCGAGACGGGCATCCTCGCCGACCTGTTGAGCGACGCTCCGCGCATGGCCAACTACGTGGCGATCCTCAAGCATGAGCACTTGACGATCGCTGCCGACCTCGATTCGCTGATCGCGATCGCCGACGAGATGGATGCGAAGGGACTGCGGGACACCGCCACCAGCATCCTCGGCGACCTGGTGAGACATCGCCAGCTGGGAGCGGACCTGGTCTGGGACGCGGCCATGCTGGATATCGGCGGACAGTCGGGCGGACCGGGCTGAAGCGGGTGAGCCTGGCGGGCGCCAAGCCCGCCGGGTGGTTGCCGCGCCCGCGCCAATTCCGCGGTGGGCGGATTGTTGGCGTGCCAGACTCGTCCGGATGGAGACACCGGTCCGTGTGGAGAACCTGGAGAAGGTCTTCAAGGTGCCGGTTCGGGAGGCCGGGCTGCGCCAGTCCGTCAAGAGTCTCTTCAAGCGCGAGTTTCGCCAGGTCAGGGCAGTGGACGGGGTCTCCTTCGAGCTCCAGCCGGGTGAGATAGTCGGGTTCCTCGGACCCAACGGCGCCGGCAAGACCACAACGATCAAGATGCTGACGGGCCTCCTCTTCCCGGACGGCGGAGACGCCCGGGTCCTCGGCTATCAACCATGGAAGCGTCAGAAGGAGTTGCTCAGGAGGATCGCCCTGGTGATGGGGCAGCGCAACAACCTCGCCTGGGACCTCCCTGCAACCGACTCCTTCCAACTGAACCAGGCCATCTATCAGATCGCCGGCGCAGACTTCGAGCAGCGCAAGGCCGAATACGTGCAACTACTCGAAGTCGAAGATCTCGTGACCAAGCCGATCCGCAACCTGTCTCTCGGCGAGCGCATGAAGATGGAGATCATCGGTGCCCTCCTCCACGCGCCCGATGTCCTCTTTCTCGACGAGCCCACCATCGGCCTCGACGTCAGCATGCAGAAGAAGCTCCGACAGTTCCTGCTGGAGTACAACGCCCGATCGGGCGCCACGATCCTGCTCACATCGCATTACATGGCCGACGTCGTCGCCCTTGCCCAGCGGGTGATCGTCATTCACCACGGCAGGATCCTCTACGACGGTGGCCTCGGTGGACTCACCGGGAGATTCTCCACGCACAAGACGATCGGCGTGACCGCCACGGACATCCCTTCCGACCCGTCTCGGTTCGGCGAGCTGATCGAGCGAACTCCCGACAAGGTGGTTCTCCGGGTGCCGCGTGCAGAGGTTTCGGCCACCGCAGCCGCGCTCCTTCAGGCGGCCACAGTGACGGACCTGACCATCGAGGATCCCCCGATCGAGGATGTGATCGACCGGGTCTTCAGAGAAGAATGACCTTCCTGCTTCGCTACTACCGGGCCGGGAGCCGCATCGGGGTGTTGCGCGACCTGCAATACCGGGGATCGACCTTCCTCTACCTGGTGGGTTTCCTCGTCGAGCCGACCGTGTACCTCACCGTGTGGACCACCGTGGCCGAGGCCCAGGGCGGGAGTGTCGGCACCTATTCGACCGGGCAACTGGCGGCCTACTACATCGTGTGGACGCTGGTCAGGGTCATGAACCTCGCCTATACGCCCTACGGGTGGGAGTGGCGCATCCGGGGTGGGCGGTTGAACGAGTTCCTGTCCCAACCGATCCACCCGTTCCATCGTGACTTCTCGTTCTTCATCGGGTCGAAGGTGATCTGGCTCTTGCTGTGGCTGCCGGTTGCC
>JBFGRR010000056.1:0-8601 GCA_041567215.1 Acidimicrobiia bacterium
GGGGGTGGTGCTCGCCCGCTGGATCGAGCAGCTGGGCATCGCGATCTCCGGAGCGGCGTTTGGTCGGGATGTGGTGCTCGATCACGTGGTCGCCGATCTGGGACCGGGAGAGTCGGAACTGGTGCTTCTCGGTGGCCATGTGGCACTGCTGCTGGTCGCTGTCGTGCTGGTGATGCTGTTCCCTTCGGCGGTGGACAGGGGGGCCGGGAAGCTGGTGATGTTGTGGACGGCACTCCACTCTTTCCGGATCGTGTTCGTGGACATGGCGCTTCTCCCGATCGCCGACGATGGGACTCTCTCGGTGGCGCTGTCGGGAATCAACCTCCCTGCAGGACTCGACATCGTCCTGGCGGCTGCCGGGGTGGTCGGCATGGTGCTGGTCTCGATAGCCGCGGCGGCCGCGTTCCTCGGTTTTGCGAGGCACAGGACCGAAGTGGCATCACCCTCGGAGCGGGTGCGGTTCGTCGCCTCCATCGCTCTCGTGCCCGGGATCATCTCGCCTCTGCTCGCAGTCGCATTCTTCGTCCCTGCCGGGGACTCCGGAATCCTGGCCACGCTTCCATTCGTCGGCATGTTCACCCTGGTGACACTGGCGGCGGCACCGGCCACCCACCACTTCCGCCCGCCCCAACTCGTCGAGGAACGGGGTCTGTCGATAGGTCTTTTGATCGTGGTGGCGGTTCTCTTCCTGTTCAAGTTGCTGCTCCAGCCCGGGGTGCCCATCCCGCCGTGGGACGAGAACCTCGACTTCAAGTTCCGGGCGTGAGGGCTGCGGTCGTAACCGTCAGTGACGGCGTCGCATCCGGCACCAGACGCGACGAGGCCGGACCGGCGCTCTCGGCGCTGCTGACCGAGTCAGGGTTCGACGACATCGAGTCGTGTGTCGTCCCGGATGAGGCAGATCGGATCGCGGTCGAGTTGCAGCGTCTCGCCGGTCGGCCTGGCCTCGTGGTCACCACCGGCGGCACCGGGTTCGGTCCCCGCGACGTGACGCCGGAGGCCACCAGAAGGGTGCTCGACCGGGAGGCGCCGGGAATCGCCCATCTGATGATCTCCGCGGGCCTAACCAAGACGCCCAGGGCAGCCCTCTCGAGGGGCGTCGCCGGCTCGCGAGGGTCCTGCCTGATCATCAACCTTCCCGGGAGCCCGCGTGGGGCCGTCGAGAACCTCGAGGCGGTCATCGGTCTCGTGCCTCACATCCTCGACCTCCTTTCCGGAGACACCGAGCATCGAGGCCAGTGATGAAGATCGAGCAGCACTTCGTCGTGTCCCGATCACCGCAAGTCGTGTGGGATTTCTTCGGCGACGTGCCGGCCGTGGCACAGTGCCTTCCCGGTGCAACTCTGTCGGGGGTCTCGGAGGACGGCGGCTACTCGGGATCGATCTCGGTGAAACTCGGCCCGATCGCGGCCACTTTCGAGGGTCGGGCCGAACTGACACGTGACGACGCGGCCATGGCGGGCACCATCGAAGGGCGCGGCGTGGATCGGCGAGGCGGGAATCGGGGCCAGGTCAAACTCGTCTACGCCGTCGAACCTCACGAGAGAGGAACGGGTGTCGCCATCGATGCCGACGTCAACCTCTCTGGCGCAATCGCCCAGTTCGGTCGGTCGGGGCTGATCAGCGAGATGTCGTCCAGGCTCATCGACGAGTTCGTCGCCTGCCTCGAGGCCAAGCTGGATGCCACCCCCGCCGAGGCGGAGGAGATAGAGGCCGGCGAGGTCGGCGGCCTCGGGTTGCTGCTCAAGAGTCTGTGGGCCTGGCTGCGCCGGCTGTTGGGATCTACTTCACGTTGATGGTGACGGTGGCGGTTCCGCAGGTCCCATCCGGCGTGCAGACCTGATAGACCAGTTTGTCGGCACCGGTGAATCCGGCATTGG
The DNA here is from genome assembly GCA_041567215.1 of Acidimicrobiia bacterium. Taxonomy (GTDB): domain Bacteria; phylum Actinomycetota; class Acidimicrobiia; order Spongiisociales; family ZC4RG35; genus JBFGRR01. The sequence continues at coordinate 1,881 of JBFGRR010000056.1, forward strand.
AGACGTAGCGGATGTTTCCGCTGGCTATCACCGTGGCCGTCCCGCTCGAAGGGCCGCTGATGATGGTCACCGTCTTCTTGTCACCCGCCGAGTCGTTGACCGTCGGATCGAACACCAGGTTCTTCTCCGACACCACCTCGACGAAGTCGTCAGTGGGGTTGAAACCCGGCGGCGGCGGGGTCGTGGTTGGCGTCGTGGTGGGGGAGGTGGGCGTCACCTCGATGTCTACCGGGACCGGCACCGCATTCGTCCCATCGGACACCTCGATGACCATCGTCACCGCTCCCGAGAACCCCGATGGCGGATTGAACGTGAAGCGCGAGCAGTCCGCGGGCACGGTCGCCGCGCCCACCGACGGAGGGGTCTTCAGGCGGCATGTGATCGGGTCGGCCTCGGGGTCGGAGAAGGCGAGGGCGACGGTCAGGAGGGTCGCCTGGGGGGTGGTGGCGGTGATGGGAGCAGCGACGGGCGGGTCGTTCACACCGTGCACCGTGACATCGACGGTGGTCGATGCGCAGCGCCCGCCGGCGTCGCAGACTCGGTAGCTGAAACGGTCCTCTCCAAACAGGTCTTCGCCCGGGGTGTAGAGGATGAAGCCCCCGCTCGCGACTGCGGTGCCGATGCGGGGGATGGCCGTGACGCCAAGTGTGCCCGGCTGCAGATCCGAGTCGGGGTCGGTGTCATTGGCCAGCACGTCGATCGAGATCGGCGTGTCCTCGTCGGTGGAGGCGAGGTCGGCAATCACCACGGGAGGGAGGCCGGGAGTCGTAGACGATGTCGTCACAGATCGTCCGGCCGCCACGGTCGGGTCGAAGTCCTCGACGATGGTCGTAGGTGTCAGCCGCGGGGCCTCGAAGTCGAACGGCAACGGGGCGGCCCCGGTGGCCGCGGTGACCACCACGGCCGAACTGGTCAACAGGACTGCGGCATCCCGGCCGAACTGGGGAATCCCGCGGATGAAGGGCATCTCGGCGAGAAAGGCGATCGGCCCGGTTGCCCAACGGAGCCTCCCGAGGGAGACGTTCATGAGAGCCCGCACGACGTCCGGGTCGAACTGCTTGCCGGCCAGCGAGGCGATCTCCTTGCGGGTGACGGCCGGGGTCTTGGCAGGTTGGTAAGAGCGTCCGCTGGTCATCACGTCGTATGCGTCCGCCACCGCCACTATCCGTGCCCCCAGCGCGATCTCCTTGCCGGAGAGCCCGTACGGGTAGCCGCTGCCGTCCCACTGCTCGTGATGGTGCTCCACCGTCTGCGCCCACGATCCCAGCCAGGGGATGAGGGGGGCGATCAGTTTCATCCCGTACACGGGGTGGTGATGGATCTCCTTCCAGTCTTCGGGCGTCAGCGGCCCGTCCTTGTTGAGAATTTCGGCGGGGACCTCCAGTTTGCCGACATCGTGGAGGAGGGCGGCCCAGCGGAGCCGGTCCCGATCGTCGCTGGACAGACCCATCTCCTCGGCGAGCATGTCCGTGTAGGCCCGGGTCCGCTCGGAGTGGCCTCGGGTCTTCCGGTCGTGCTGGGACAGCGCAGCCGCCAGCGAGAGGATCACCTCGGCCGACTCCGCGAGGGTCGTATCACCGTCCGCACCGCTGGCGCGTCTTCGGAGTTGAGAGATGTTGCCGGCCTTACGGGCCACCTTCAGCCGTGACGGCGCATGGTCGGGAAAGACCATGGTCATCTTCAAAAGGACGGCCATCGGCAGCAGCCGTCGCGAGAAACGGTCGGTGAGGGTGGCCGCGATGCTCGCAGTCACCACCACGAGCAGCCACCACCCGGCCACTTCCCACCCCCTGGTTGGGGCAGGGAGGCTGCGGCCCACGAAGCTGCCTGCGGCAAAGCCCACCGCCAGGGGCACCAGGAAAATGGCGATGCGCAAGAGAGCGGAGGAGACTCTCCTCTGCTTCCAGCGTTCGGATACGGGATTGGTGGTAATCGACATCGGCCTGTCCTTGTGGGTTATCGGCCGACATCACCCCGGTGTGAAGGCTTTTACATCCGCCAAGGATCGGTGGAGTTCGGGTCGATCGCGTAGCGACGGATGGCGTCCTCCACCGCCGCCGACTCGAGCGACCCTTCCCGAACCAGGCCCGAGAGCGTCGCCACGACTATGTGAGCCGCATCGACTTCGAAGAACCTCCTCAGGGCCGGGCGGCTGTCCGAGCGGCCGAATCCATCGGTTCCCAGAGGGATGAAGGTGCCGGGAATCCAGCGGGCGACCTGTTCTGGGACGGCGCGGATGAAGTCGGTCACCGCCACCACCGGGCCGGCCACGTCACCGAGAGCCTGCGTCACGAAGGGCACCCGGCCCGCGTCTGCAGGGTGGAGGAGGTTGTGGCGCTCGGCGGACAGCGCATCGGCCCGGAGCTCCTGGTAGGAGGTGGCCGACCAGAGTTCGGCGCCCACCCCGTAGAACTCGGCGAGATCCGACTGCGCCCGGCGAGCTGCGAGGTTCGCGGTGCCCGAGAAGAGGATGGCGGCCCGGTGGGTTGTCTCGGAAGGCCGTTCTGCCCACTTGTAGAGACCCCGCAGGATGCCCGCATCGCTGCCCTCCGGCTTGGGCGGCTGGATGTAGTTCTCGTTGTAGACGGTCAGGTAGTAGAAGATGTCTTCTTCTTCCCCGTACATCCGTCGGATGCCGTCCTCGACGATGACTCCGAGTTCATAGGCGAAGGCGGGGTCGTAGGAGAGGCAGGTCGGGATGACCGAGGCGTGGAGCAGGCTGTGGCCGTCCTGGTGTTGCAGCCCTTCGCCCTGGAGAGTCGTACGGCCCGCGGTCGCCCCGAGCAGGAAACCCCTGGTTCGGGCATCCGCCGCCGCCCACAACAGGTCGCCGACACGCTGGAAACCGAACATCGAGTAGAAGATGTAGAAGGGGACCATGGGAACACCCCGGGTGGCGTAGGAGGTTCCCGCGGCGATCCAGGAGGCGGTGGCGCCTGCCTCGGTGATGCCCTCCTCGAGGATCTGCCCGTCCTGGCTCTCGATGTAGGCGAGCAGCATGGCGGCGTCCACCGGTTCATACAGCTGGCCCCGGGAGGCGTAGATCTTCAGTTCCCTGAACAGCGAGTCCATCCCGAAGGTGCGGGCCTCGTCGGGAACGATCGGCACGACGCGCGGCCCGAAACCCTCGGCGCGGGCGAGGTTGCGAAGCAGCCTGGTGAAAGCGGTCGTCGTCGATGCTTCCACCTTGGCCGAGCCGGCGAAGATCTCATCGAAGGAACCCGGGGGCGGCAGCGGCAGCGGTTTGCGGACCTCCGTGGTGCGCGAGGGGAGGTGGCCCGCCAGGCGCTTGCGGGCGCCCATCAGGTACTGGTACTCGGGGGTTTCCGATCCCGGACGGAAGTAGGGAGGGTCGGCATCCCCTGCCAGTGCCTCCTCGGGGATCTCCGCTTCGAGGTGCAGCCGGCTGCGGAGGACCATCAGCTGCTGGTTGGTCAACTCTTTGATCTGATGGGTGGCGTTGCGGCCTTCGACGTCCGGTCCGAGCGCCCATCCCTTGATCGTCTTCGTGAGGATGACCGTGGGTGCACCGGTCTGCTCTGTGGCGGCCTTGAACGCGGCGTAGACCTTGTGGGTGTCGTGGCCGCCTCGCCGGAGCTTCCAGACCTGGTCGTCGGTCATGTGCTCGACCAGTGCCAGTGTCCGGGGGTCCTTTCCGAAGAACTCCTGGCGGACGAAAGCACCATCCTCGGCCTTGTAACGCTGGTACTCGCCGTCGACGGTGCTGTTCATGACCTCTATCAGGGCGCCCTCGGTGTCCCGCGCCAGCAGCTCATCCCATTTGGAACCCCAGATCACCTTGATCACGTTCCATCCGGCTCCCCGGAACATGGCCTCGAGTTCCTGGATGATCTTGCCGTTGCCCCGGACCGGGCCGTCGAGACGCTGGAGGTTGCAGTTGACCACCCACACCAGGTTGTCGAGGCCTTCGCGTCCGGCCAGAGAGATCGATCCGAGGGTCTCGGGCTCGTCGGTCTCGCCGTCTCCTATGAAGCACCACACCCTGCTGGCCGAGGTGTCGTCGATCCCCCGGTTCTGCAGATACTTGAAGAACCGAGCTTGATAGATCGAGTTGATCGGACCCAGACCCATCGAGACGGTCGGATACTCCCAGAAGTCGGGCATCAACCGGGGATGCGGGTAGGAAGAGAGGCCCCCGCCGCCGATCTCGGTGCGGAACCTGTCGAGGTGGCTCTCGTCTATGCGTCCCTCGAGGAAGGCTCTCGCGTAGACGCCAGGCGCGGCGTGGCCCTGGAAGTAGATCGCATCGCCCGGATCGTCTCCGTCTTTCCCGCGGAAGAAGTGGTTGAACCCGACCTCGTAGAGCAGTGCCGACGAGGCGAAGCTGGACAGGTGCCCGCCGATGCCTTTCTCTTTGTGGTTGGCCTTGATGACCATCACGGCGGCGTTCCAGCGCAGGAACCGCCGGATCCGTTTCTCGAGGACCTCGTCCCCGGGATAATCGGGCTCGTCCTCGGGGGGGATGGTGTTGATGTACGGGGTGGTGATAACGCCCGGTACGCCGAGCGTGGTCTGATGGGCGCGCTCGACGAGTTTCGACAACAGATATCTGGCGCGAATCGATCCCCGCTCGGCGACTACGGCGTCCAGGGACTCCAGCCACTCGCGGGTCTCTGTTGGGTCGACGTCGTGGATCTGGTCTACGAAGCCGGATATGAACTCGAGGTTGGGGTCGCCTGCCATGCGAAGAGCCTACTTGCGAGCCCAAACATCTACACGGGCCCACCAGTCCAGCAACGTGTCGCCGAACAGCACCGGCATCTCCAGTTGCGGCACGTGGCCCACTCCTTCGAACACCCTCGTCTCCCAATCCGGTCGATGCCGGGCCAGCGCCTGGAGCGCCTTGGGTGGCACCACCGGGTCCCTGTCTCCCCAGGTGATCAGAGCCGGTCGTTCGATGGAGCGGGTCATGTCCAGGTAGCGGCCGGGATGGAGGATCCAGCTGCGAACCGACGCGGCAGACTCCGAGAATGCCCTTCCCACCCACGGATAAGACCGGCGGATGTCGGCGAGATCCACGGCCTCGTCGAAGGCATCGGGTGCCACCGGCTTGGATGTGATCGAGTCGAAGGTGAGTTTCACCAACTGGGATGGGGTGAGACGCCTTCTCAGGGCATCGGTCAGGGCTGGGCCGACGCCGGGCAGGGATTGCGCCGCCAGCCGGGCGGCGATCCAGGGGTTTGCCGGAACCGTGAAGCGGGGGAGGGGAGCCGCCGGTGCGACCAGCACCAACGCTTCGACGAGTTCGGGCCTCTGTGCCGCAACCAGCATGGAAGCCAGGCCTCCCATGGAGTTCCCCACCAGGATCGCCCGGCCCCCGAACGAATCGATGGTGGTGGAGACGGCGCTCACATGTGCATCGAGGTCGCATCGCGGTACCGGTGCACTTCGGCCGAAACCCGGGAGATCGACGGCAACCACCCGTCCAGCGGTGGCGAGGCGCTTGGCCACCAGCGTCCAGTTGACGTGCGATCCCCCGAGGCCATGGACGAGAACGATGGTGCCGCCGGCGCCGCCGTGGTCCACCACGTGGAGCGGACCCAGGAATCGTGACTCGGCCATCAAGACACGCTACCCCGCCGCCTGCCGTACGATCTCCCGGGTGCGCGTGCTGCTGATCTCTACCTACGAACTGGGCCATGAGCCACTGGCCGTGGCGTCGCCGGCGCGACGGTTGGTGGACGCCGGTCATGAGGTGAAGGCGTTGGACCTGTCGGTCCAACCGTTCGCGGCCGAACCCGTGCTCTGGGCCGATCGGGTCGCCATCTCGGTCCCGATGCACACCGCGCTACGCCTGGCACGCCCGGTGCTGGAGGAGGTGCGGTCCATCTCACCGCTGGTGCCCACCGCTCTCTATGGCCTGTATGCCGCCGTCGGCCTGGAGGCTGGTTACCCCGCTGACGCCGCTCTCGTCGGGGAGTACGAGACGGCGCTGCTCGACTGGGTCACCCATGCTTCCGGCGGAGTCACCACCGACCTGACCGTCGGGGAATACCGCGCCCCTGTTCGCGGTCTCGTGGAGGGGGCCTACGCAACCGTAGAGACTTCCGGAGGACTTCGGAAAGCGGGATACGTGGAGACCAGTCATGGATGTCGCCACCGCTGCCGCCACTGTCCGATCCCGGCCGTCTACGACGGGAGGTTCCGGATCGTGGATGCCGCCTCGGTGCTCGAGGACATCGACTACCTGGCGACCTCAGGCGTCGAGCACATCACTTTCGGTGACCCCGACTTCTGGAACGGCCCTGCCCACTCGATGCGGATTCTCGAGGAGGCTCATGCGCGTCACCCGGATCTGACCTTCGACGTCACGATCAAGGTGGAGCACCTGATCGGTCACCGGCGCCTCCTGCCACGCCTGTCGGCGGCAGGGGTCCTGTTCGTGGTGTCGGCCTTCGAGTCGACCAACGAGTCGGTTCTCCGCAATCTCGACAAGGGTCACACGCTCGAAGACATGCATATCGCCTTGTCGCTGTGCCGGGACGCCGGCATCGACGTGCACCCCACCTGGCTGCCGTTCACACCATGGACCGCCGTGGCCGACCTCGCCGAGATCTTCGGCTTTCTCGATGCGCACGGACTGTTCGACGTCACCGAGCCCGTGCAACTCGGGCTGCGGTTGCTCGTGCCCCCGGGGTCCCTTGTGCTCGAGGTCGAGGACGTGCAGTGGGGCGAGTTCGACGCCGACGGGTTGTCGCAC
>JBFGRR010000057.1:0-8479 GCA_041567215.1 Acidimicrobiia bacterium
AGCCATCCCACGATCTGGTCGTGGGGTTCCAGAGGCACTTCCTCGATGATCCACGTCTCCAAGCACACGCCGACCCGGTCGGCGTCGAGCCGCCCCAGCAGGTCGTCGTAGTAGCCCATCCCCCTCCCCAGCCGCCCCCCTCGTCGATCGAACAGGAGGCCAGGCACCAAGACGATGTCGATGGCGGAGTCGTCTACCACGATCGAGTTCTCCGCCGGCTGTGGGAACCCGAATCGGTGCATCTCCAGCTCGGACCCGAGAGGGTGAACGGTCAGGGGTCCCTCGAACGGGGTGCGTGTCAATGCCCATTCGCAACCGGGAAGCATCGAGGGCAGGGAGGACAGATCGAGCTCGCCGGGAAGCGGCAGATAGGTGACCACGACTGCCGGAGAATGGGGCCGCAGCCACTCCGACAGGTGCTCGGTCACCCGCCGGCTCTCCGAGGCGGTCGGTGCAGCACGGTTTCGGGCCGAAAAGCGGAGCTGTGCCTTGGAGATCACGGCCGCAGCGTAGGGGGACCTGGCTAACGTCACACGGGCAGATGCGCACTCTCCGGGCTCTCCCTCGCACGATCTTCACCCTCTTCGCCGGTCTGATTGCGACTCTCATCTACGCTCCCCTCGCCTGGATCGTCGGTCATCGTGACCCTTCGTCGCGGACGGTCGACCGGATCGTCAGATCCTGGGCGACGGTGTGGTTGAAGGCGGGTGGCGTGAAGATGGTGGTCAGCGGGGCCGAGAAGGTCGACACGTCCGTGTCTCACGTCGTGGTGGCCAACCACCTGTCCAACTTCGACATCATGGTCTGCTTCGCCGCCATCCCGCTGCCCATCCGGTACCTGGCGAAGAAAGAATTGTTCAAGATCCCCATCCTCGCCCCGGCGATGCGGGCGATCGGCATCGTCGAGGTGGACAGGCAGGCGAGATCCGCTGCGCTGGCATCGATAAACGAGCAGGCAGCCAAGGTCATCGAGAGAGGGCACTCACTGATCATCTATCCCGAGGGAACCCGCAGCCGCTCCAGCGACATCGCGCCCTTCAAGAAGGGGGCATTCACCATGGCGGTCTCCAGCGGGATGCCTGTCCTGCCGGTCACCATCCATGGCGCATGGGAGGCCTGGAAACCGGAGAGCCTGATGGTCTATGGGGGCACCATTCATGTCATCTTCGACGACGCCATCCCGACGTTGGGACTCGAGCGGAGCGACGTCGACGGCCTGCGGGACCGGGCCTTCGAGATCATCAACGGCAACTACGCCAGGCTCCGGAGGGAAGCTCAGTCGTAGACACCGGTCAGATAGGTCCTTCCTTCGCGATAGACGCACAGGAACGCCCCCGCAGACGTGACCAGCTGATATCGATCGGATGAACCCTCGTCACGCCACCAGCGGCCGGTCAGACGCCACGGACCGCTCCAGGTGAGGACCGGCTCCCACCGCGACCCGAGCCTGATCCGGGTGGGGATGCCGTCATCCCATTCCACCTCGATCGTCTTCGGTTCGGGTGGCACCAAGGCTGGTGCAGGCGCCGGTGTCGCCCCTGGCCAGGGAGCAGAGGGATCCCGCTCGGGTGTCTGCTCCTCTTCTCCCCAGCGCCTCCAGGCGACCTTCTCGTATGGCATTCGCCCACCCTGGACAGACGCCTGAAGTACTGCATCGGGACCGACGATGGCCTGGGCGCGCGCCAGGGCGCGCTCGGCTTCCAGACGGGCGGTGGCATCGTCGAACAGGTCCAACTGGCGTCCGTCCCCGGAGATGTCGGATGGGTCGATGCGGAGCCTCACCACCCCTCCCGGAGCCATTCCGCTCTCCACCCATGCCCGCAACTGCCACCAGACCCGATCGGAAAGTGCCTGTTCCGTGAACGGATCCGAGGAACGCCACACCCGGGACCGCACGGTGCCATCGGCAGCCTCCACCTCGACGACCACCCGATATGGGGATGCGCCTTCACGTCTCATCCCCAGCATGAGCCGGGCCGACAGGGCCTTCGCGGCAAAGGCCACTTGATCCATGATCTCGAGCGGTTCTTCGAAGTGAGCTTCCACCGCCAGTTCGGGAGGTATCGGCCGGGGGCGAACGGTGCGGTCCTCTCCATGGGCCAGCCGGTGCATCCCCATCCCCAAGTCACCAAAACGTGAGACGATCGCCTCGCGAGGCAGTCCGGCCAGGGCGCCAAGGGTGGTCACCCCCAGCCACCTGAAGGTATCGATGAGCGACTCGACACCGCCGCTCTCATCGACGAGGGCAGAGACATCGAGCCCGGAGAGGAACTCGCGGGTATCCGTGACGATCAGAGGTTCGCCCGACCTCGCCTTTCGTGCTGCCCAGGAGGCGGCGAACGGGCCATCGGCAAGCCCGAGCCTGGCGGACCGGTCGAGCTTCCCGGCGATGATCTCGACGAGTGACTCCTCGTCTCCGTAATAGGAGACCGCTCCCCTCACGGGGACGAATGCCAGACCCGGCTCCGAAACCTCGACCCGCGGGACGATCTCCTCGATGGCGGTCACCACGGGCTCGAAACGCCTGGCTTCCTCTCCGAGGTCGCGCCGCAACACGAGCGCACCGGGAGCCAGGCCTTCGGCCTCGCGCCGGGGCATGCCGCGTCTCACACCGGCCTCGAACAGGTCGGCGGTGGCTGTGATCACCCGTTGATCGACGACGAGCACGGACTCACCCTGCGGCGCGTCCTGCCTCCCCAGCGACCAATCCGGAAACCACACGCAGAGTGTTCTCACCCTCCTCCTCCACCTCGATGAGACGGGTCATCCCCGCCATGCCCTTCCCCGATGCCTCGAGGACCAAGCGCCTACCGGTCAGACGGCCCCGACCCGCCTCCGGCCCGGTCCAGGCGACCTCGACGGATCTGAGACGGAGATAGGAGACCCCGGTGGTCAGACCGCCTTTCAGGGGGCGCAGTGCCATCCGCACCGAACGCGCCCGCGCCAGGGCGGCCAGCTTGCGGATGTCCGAGTCCCTGACTCCTGCAGGTACCTCCGCGAAGACGGCCTTCACCCCTTCACAGAGGGCTGCAGCCACCTGAACCCACGATCGCGGTTCGGGGCAACGAACCACCACGAGACGGTCTCGCTCCACCCCTGCCTCCCACGCCGCCAGTGGTGACATCCATCCCCGCACGTCGAGCGCAACGACGGGGGCACGACGTGACGGGTCGGCGAGCATCCGGTAGCCGAGCCGTGTGAGGCCGAAACCCGCCGGCCCCTCCAACTCGACGATCCGACCTGGTTGCAGGGCGAGCAGATCCTCACCAGGGACATACCGCTCGATCTTGTTGGAGAGATCCCAACGGTCAACGCTCACCACGGCTCCCGCACCACCCAATCGATTCAGCCCGGGGAGCTCCCGGGCATGGGAGTTTAATCGAACATATGTTCGATTTCAATGGCTGATCGGCCTCTAGGGGCGGCGCTCCTCCAGCTCTTCGAGGGTTGCCGGCCAGTCGTCCTTCAACAGCCGCGACAGCGACCTGTCGGCGAGCAGCTTCCCGCCGGTCTGGCAGGTTGCGCAGTAATTGGTCTCATTGGACGCGTAGACGATTCGCTGCACCTTCGAGCCACACCGCGGGCACGGCTCACCGAACTTCCCGTGGACGGCCATCTCCGGCCTGAAAGCGGTGACCTTCTCGGGCCAGCCCTCCCCCACCTGCTCGCGCAGCAGTGCCGTCCACCTCGTCAGCGAATTGACGATCGCAACACGGAGCTTCTCGATCTCTTCACGGTTCATCGACCGGGTGCGGGTGACCGGGGACATGCCGGCCTCCCAGAGGATCTCGTCGGAGAACGCGTTGCCGATGCCCGAAAAGAGGCGAGGATCGGTCAAGGCACGTTTGAGGGTGCGGTTCTCCCTCGTCAAGGTCTCGGCGAAGTCATCACTGCCCACGTCGAGCGGTTCCACACCGCCCCGGTCCTCGCCGGCCAGCGCCTCCTCTCCCGAGAGAACCCAGATGCCGGCGCGGCGCTTGGTTCCCTGTTCGGTGAGGAGAAGGGTGCCCGCGCTGAAGTCGAACGCGGCGAGACCCACCCTCTTGGGGATCGCAGCACCAGGGGTGTCCTTCCAGCGCAGGCGCCCGGCGATCATCAGGTGGATCACCACGAACAGCTCCTCCCCGAAGTCGAGCACGAGGCGCTTGCCGATTCGCCGCAAGCCGGCGAGCACGCGCCCGTCGGCCGCGTCGAACGGCGGGGCATAGGTGCGCAGGACCGATGGCGACGCAATGCGCAGCTTCGACATCTCCGTGCCGACCGCGTGCCTCTGGAGGGCCTCCAGATAGACGACGATGTCGGGGAGTTCAGGCATCGGCGCGGATCGACCGTAGGCCCACTCCCGCCCCCAGCAACACCGATAGCACGGCAGAGAGGCCAAGCGACCGCTCGATCCCGGTGTCCCTGGCCGAGCTGTATACCGACAGCACGTCGCGGGCGATGCGTTCGGCCGTCACCAGATCCCCCACTTCGAGAGCGGCGACGGCGCCTTCCACACTGGTGTCGGCGGAGATCAGGCCGATGGACTCGAGGAAGCCGGGAGCGCCCGGATCCGGGTTGGATGCGGATATCACCAAATCCACGACTTCGCGCTCCGCCTGGAAACGCGCCGCCGAAGTGGCCAGGCTCGACCCCTCGAAGATCTCCTGCCCGCTTGGGAGAGAGACGGCCAGCACCGCTGCCCGCTCGTCTACCTCGACGCGGGCCGCCAACACCTCCCGGGCTGTGCCAACGAGGCGCTCGAACTCATCCCACTCCCACTCGGAGAGGGCCATCCTCACCTCGAGCGGAGCGCCCCAGCCGTAGGAGGACTGCAGGAATGCGGCATACTCGGCTCGGGCTGCGGACCTGCGATCCAGTTCGGCCGCCTGTTCCCCGGTGAGCACGTAGGAACGGAAGAGGTCCGCGGCGGTTTCCGCCCCAGCCAGGTTCTCCAATCGGTCTAGCAATCCCCTCCAATCCTGCGGAAGGTCCACCACCTCCTGGCGGGTGGCGGTGGGATACGGGATCGTCTTGGCGAACGCAGAGCCGAGCACCGCTCTCAGCCCATCGAAACCGACCTCTTCGGCTATCGAGTGGATCACCCAGTGTGACGCCGCGTAGCCGTACGGGTCCGCCTCCGACTCCTGCGCCGGTGCCCAATCGTTGAGGGCGAATGCCTTTGGTTCCTCCGGTGCTCCCGGCGGGTCCGGCGGGAGACCCAGGCGGGCGAGGGCAGCCCTGGCGTAGACCTCTGCCAGACCCTCGTTGATCCAGCGGACCGAGAACACCCCGGCGTTGAACCAGGCGTGCGTCGCCTCGTGGAGCGTCACCGACGGGTTCAACTCCTCACCGATCTCGATCCTGCCCTCGGCCGGCAGATACCAGCCGGCGTAGCCGAGCAGGCTCGGTCCGTAAGACTCGATGACCTCCAGGTCGCCATCGGGCCAGGGTTCGCCGATCAGGTCTTCGAGGATGGGGACCCCTTCACTGAAGATACCGGCCACGAACTCGGCCCACCCGTCGTCGCCCGGCCAGTAGCCGATCTCCACGGGGCCTGCCGAGCGTCTGGCCAGAAGGTCGTCGCGGCGGGCAGATATGGCTGCCGCCCACGTGTGGGGGTCTTCGATCGCCCTGGCTACGAGGTCGTCGCCGATCGGAGATCCGACCGTTTCGATCACGAACCCTTCGGGCACGTCGACAGTGACACTCGAGAGGCCCGGGTCTCCGTACGCCCAGGCGGTGAACCACACGAATGCCGGGTTGACCCTCGTCTCGAACTCGGAGCGCGGACTGGCGCCCGGGATGTCGTAGCGCACCTCGACCTCGATGGAGTCCCCGAAGAAGATGCGTGGGAAGGTGATCGTCGCCACCCTCACCCGCGCAGCCGGAGGCGCCAAGACGACCTCCAGCAACCGGCCTGCACCGTCTGCCGCAGACACCGACTCGACGTTGTCGGGAACAGGTATCGAGAAGGATTCGAAGTAGTAGCGGGTGCGACCCTCGGCTGTCACCTTGTCGGGCAGCGTGTTCGCGAGGCTGAACTTCGTCGTGGCCTGCACCCTGCCGGCCTCTGGTTGCACGACATATCCGGTGTCGGCCTGCATCTGCAGGCCGTGCTCGGTTGCGGCTGCCGGAAGGGCAACCAGCATCAGCAACCCGACCGCGGCCAACATTCGAAGGTGCACCCGGGCAGGGTACCGGCCGCCCCCGGCAAGCCCGGTCAGCACCGTGGCTACCCTCACTTCGTGCCCGACTTCATCTACCAGATGTACCGGATGTCCAAACACGTGCCCCCCAACCGGGACGTGCTCAAGGACATCTCGCTCTCGTTCTACTACGGCGCCAAGATCGGTGTCATCGGACCAAACGGCGCAGGCAAGTCCTCGCTGCTGCGGATAATGGCCGGCAGGGACGACTCGTTCACCGGCGAGGCCCGCCTCCTGGAGGGCTTCACGGTGGGGATGCTCGAGCAGGAACCTCGACTCGACCCGAACCTCGACGTGCTGGGAAATGTGATGGTGGGTGTGGCGGCCACCCAGAGTCTGCTGGACCGGTACAACGAAGTGCTCGCGGCCTGGGCCGACCCCGAAGCCGACTACGAGGCTCTCGGCGAGGAACAGTCGGCGCTGGAACGCAAGATCGAAGCTTCCGGAGCCTGGGACCTCGACCGCAACGTTGCCATGGCGATGGACGCCCTCCGGGTCCCGCCGTCAGATGCCGACGTCACCAGGTTGAGCGGCGGCGAGCGGCGGCGGGTGGCGCTCTGCCGCCTGCTGCTGTCGTCACCTGACCTGCTGCTGCTCGACGAGCCCACCAACCACCTCGATGCCGAATCGGTGGGCTGGTTGGAGCGGTTCCTCAAGGAGTACACCGGTTCGGTGATCGCCATCACCCATGATCGGTATTTCCTCGACAACGTCGCCGGGTGGATCCTCGAACTCGACCAGGGACGGGGACACCCATTCGAAGGCAACTACAGCTCGTGGCTCGAACAGAAGCAGCAGCGGCTGCTCCAGGAGGAGCGGGAGTCCTCGGCCCGCCGCAAGACCATCGAACGTGAGCTCGAGTGGGTGAGGATGTCGCCGCGAGCCCGCCAGGCGAAAGGAAAAGCCCGTCTCTCCGCGTACGAGCGGTTGGTGTCCGAGGCAAGCCAGATCGAACAGCGTCAGAAGGACTTGGAACTCGCCATCCCCTTCACGCAGCGCCTCGGCGACAAGGTGATCGACATGGATCGGATCACCAAGGGCTACGGCGACAAGCTCCTCATCGAGGAGCTCACCCTCCAGCTCCCACCCGCCGCCGTCGTCGGCATCATCGGGGCGAACGGGGCCGGCAAGACGACCCTCTTCCGGATGATCACCGGCGCCGAAGAGCCAGACTCGGGGACCATCGAGATCGGCGACTCGGTCGATCTGGCCTACGTCGACCAGAGCCGTGACTCCCTCGACCCGGAGGCGACCGTCTTCCAGGAGATCTCGGGCGGCAACGAACTCCTCAAGATCGGCAAGCGCGAGGTGAACGCACGGGCATATGCGGCCTCGCTCAACTTCAAGGGCGCCGACCAGCAGAAGAAGGTCGGCGAGCTGTCTGGCGGGGAGCGGAACCGTGTCCATCTCGGCAAGCTGCTCCGGACCGGCGGCAACGTGATCCTCCTCGACGAGCCGTCCAACGACCTCGACGTCGACACGCTGCGAGCCCTCGAAGATGCGATCGAGGTGTTCCCGGGTTGTGTGCTGGTGATCTCCCACGACCGCTGGTTCCTTGACCGGATCGCCACCCACATCCTCGCCTTCGAAGGGAACTCACAGGTGCGGTTCTTCCCCGGCAACTACACCGAGTACGAGGAGTTCATGAAGCGGGAGTTCGGTGAGGAGTCGGTGGCCCCCCACCGCATCAAGTACAAGCCCCTGACCAGGTCCTGACCCGCCGCCAAGAGCGACCCATGGATGCGGAGATCTCCCGCTCGGGCGGCTCGCTCGGTGCCGTCAGCCCCCTGTGAGTCAGGACGCCTACCGCGTATACGCGCCGGGCCCGGAAGCCACCCAATCGAGCGTCTCGTCCGGATCGTCGCCTTCGTACGGACCCGTGAGATACCAGGTCACTCCTGCCTGCTCGAGGGTGGCATAGCCTTCCTCGGTCTGCGGCGGTCCTCCGATCATGAAATCGAACTGTCCATCGCCGCCCCGATGCGCCTCGATGTAGGAGCAGGTCGCCTTTACCTCCTCGACGGTCAACTCAGAGAAGTCGGACTTGAGCGGGAAAGCGCCGTCGAAGCGGGCGGCGCGGCGAAGCGGCCGCTTGGCGGGCAGAACTGCCGCCACCCAGATCGGAATCCGATTCAGTGGAGTGGGGCCGAAGGTCGTCTCCTTGATGGAGTAGTGCTTCCCCGAGAACGCGAACGGATTCCCGCTCCAGACCCCCTGGATGATCTCCAGACCCTCATCGAGCATGTCAGCGCGCACGCGGGCATCCTCGGGATCTCCAAAGGTGCCGAACT
>JBFGRR010000058.1:0-8372 GCA_041567215.1 Acidimicrobiia bacterium
ACAGTGGTCGGGACCCGTACCTTTGGGAAGAACACCGTGCAGCAGCGGTTTCCGTTGTCGAACGGGGGAGCGCTCAAACTCACCATCGCCAGATGGGTGACCCCCAGCGGCGCCGATTTCGGGAATACCGGGGTGGTACCCGACCATCAGGGCGACTTCTCACACGGGATGACGAGTCAGGAGGTCGTCGACCTGGCGCTGAGCCTCGGCGCCGGCTGAGAGCCGGGGTCTCAGGCCGTGGAGAGGCCGGTGGGACAGGCGACCCCGGTTCCGCCTATGCCGCAATAGCCATTGGGGTTCTTGGCGAGGTACTGCTGGTGATAGTCCTCGGCGAAGAAGAAGTCTCCTGCCGTGGCGATCTCGGTGGTGATGTCGCCGAACCCGGCGCGGTGCAACTCGACCTGGTACAGATCTTTGGATGCGTGGGCTCGCTCCAGTTGTGAGTCGGTCGTGGTGTATATGGCCGACCTGTACTGGGTTCCCACGTCGTTGCCCTGCCTGAACCCCTGGGTGGGGTCGTGTCCCTCCCAGAACACCGCGAGCAGAGCCTCGAAGCCGGTCTTTCTGGGGTCGTAGACCACCTGGACCGCTTCGGTATGGCCGGTCATGCCGCTGCACACCTCTTCGTAGGTCGGGTTGGCGGTCGATCCGCCCGCATATCCCGCCGCGGTCACGTAGACCCCGTCGGCCTGCCAGAACTTGCGCTCGGCACCCCAAAAACAGCCGAGGCCGAAGAGAACCCTCTCGGTACCGGCCGGGTAGGGAGGGAGCATCGGCTTGCCGTTGACATGGTGACGCTCGGGCACCCGGATCGCCTGGGTACGACCGGGGAGGGCCTCGTCAGCGGTCGGGAGCCGCAACGGTCTGGTTCCGTAAGCCATGCCACATTTCTACACGGTTCACGCCGCTAGCGCGGTTCCTGGCGATGGAACCCTCCCGAGCGGGTAGCCTGAACCGCCTCATGCATGTCCGACGGGTCCTCGCGGCCCTGTCCGTGCTTTCGATACTCCTCAGCGCCGGCAGTGCGGCGATCGCCCAGGTGGAGGAGGCGGAAGATCGCGCCGAAGCGGCCAAACGCTCGGTCGACAGCGCCTATCAGATCGTCTCCGAATCCGTCGCCGACCGCGACCAGGTCGAGGCGGAGCTCTTCTTGACCCTGGATGACTACGGAGACGCCGCCAACGCCCTGGATGCAGCCAACCGCGACCTAGAGCGGGTAACCAGGACGCTTGCCCTGGCGGATGCGTCGGCAGTGAACATCGAGGCGAGTTTCGAAGCACAGGCCGTGGCCGCGTACGTAGAAGCCGTCGCTTCGTCGACAGCATCGGTGCTGGACACCGACAGCGTGGAGGACGCGCTGATGCTCGGGGAGGTCTTCAGGGCCGGGCAGCGGGACGCCCTGGACAGGCTGGATGAAATCCTGGTGCAGAGAGCCGAGTTGAGCAGGATCCGAGCCCGTTATGACGCCGATCGGAACGCCGTCGAGGAGCTGAAGAACCGTCTCGAGGCCGATGCACAGCGCCTCGAGCAGCTCTTTGCAGTCGCCGACGCTCGCGTCGCCGCCGCCTATCGGGCTGCTCTCGAAGCCGGTCAGGCGTACCGGGCCGCACTGGACGAGGTCGGCCAGGCGAAGGCCGAGGAGGAGCGTCGCAGACGCGAGGAAGCGGCTCGCCGCGCCGCCGCCACGACCACCACTACTGCAACCACGCCGCCGGCACCCGGACAGCCGACGACGACAACGACGACCACGCCTCGAGAGAGGCCCGCGCTGTACGCGGCAGTGGAGGCATGGCGCCCTCTCGTTGCAGCCCACTTCGCCGCAGATCTCGTCGAGGACGCCATGTACATCATGCAGTGTGAGAGCCTCGGCGATCCCGAGGCCGTCAACCCCTACAGCGGCGCCTCGGGGCTCTTCCAGTTCATGCCAGGTACCTGGGCCGTGGCGAGCGTCAAAGCGGGGGTGGACGACCGCTCGGTCTTCGACGGAGAGGCGAACATCATCGCCGCATCCTGGCTGGCCGAGTACTACCGATCGCGAGGACTCGATCCCTGGCGTCCCTGGACCTGCCGCTACTACCTGTGAGGAAGCGCCACTCCTGAGGCGGCATCGAACAGACGCTCTCTGCCGCGCTCCCAGGTGAGCTCGATACGGCGGCCATCCGAGACCACCTCGCGAGAAAGAAACGCATAGCTGGCCCCGAACGAGGAGCCGAGGCCGAACCACACCAGGTAGTGGCTGCCGAGCGCCTCCACCCTCCCGGTCGTGGCATGGAGCACGGTCTCGAACTCGGCGCCGGGGCCGGCAAGGTGCAGGTCGGCCGGATGAATCCCCAGGACGACCCTTGCGCCGTCGCGCAGACCGCCGAGTGATACCTCGAGCGACACGCGATCGGCGCCGACCTCGAGTACATCGCCGTAGACCGCAGCGGGGAACAGGTTCATCGGCGGTCGTCCGATGAACGCGGCGACTGCCCGGGTTGCCGGGTTGCGATAGACCTCGACGGGTGGGGCGACCTGGACGATGGCGCCCCCGTCGATCACCGCGATGCGGTCGGCCAGCGCCATCGCCTCCTCCTGGTCGTTGGTGGCGAGCACGATCGTCACACCGTCGAGGCCCGCCAGCCAGCTGCGGAAGCGAACCCGTAGGCGCTTGTCGGCCTGTGAGAGCGGTTCATCTAGGAGGAGAACCTTCGTGCCGGGCAAACCGAGAGCCCTCCCCACGGCCACCAGTCCCCGCTCGCCCCCTGACAGGGTCCGGGGCCGGCGAGCCAGGAGGCGGCGAATCCCCGTTCTTCGTGCCCGACGCTGAACCGACGCCTCGACCTCCTCTCGAGGCATCCGGCGCACCCTCATCGGAAGGGCGAGATTGCCTCCGACGTCGAGGTGCTCGTAGAGGGCCGCATCCTCGAAAACCATCGCCACGGGATTGGTACCCGGAGGCCCCACGGGAAGGTCGTCGATGGAGACGACACCCTCGTCGGGGCTCTCGAGGCCGGCGATGAGCCGGAGCAGCGTCGACTTGCCACTTCCGGATGGCCCCAGGATCGCCATGAACTCGCCGGCTGCGACCTCCAGGTCCACATCCGCGAGCACCGTCTCAGCGGCGAACGCCTTCGAGACCGACTCCATGCGGATCATGCTCGAAAGGTAGCCGGGGCCCCGGCTTCGGAGCCTTGGCTTTGCCCAACCCGTCCTGGCATCATGCGCCGGATGCAGATAGAGCCCTGGCCGACAGATCGCCTCGGGGCGCACTGGGACGGTCAGGGAACGGTCTTCGCGATCGCCTCGGCCGTGGCCGAAGCCGTGGAACTGTGCATCTTCGATGGCGACGACGAGCACCGCCTGGAACTGCCCACCCGCACCGGGCCGATCCATTCGGGTCGGGTGGCGGGCGCGGGTCCCGGAACCAGATACGGGTTCAGGGTGCAAGGCCCATGGGCGCCCCACGAAGGCCACCGCTGCAACCCACACAAACTCCTGCTCGATCCGTACGCACGGCGGATCGATGGCTCCGTGCGCTGGAGTCCGGCGCTCCTCGGCCACACCGCCGGGAGGCCGGAGACGATGAGCCGACTCGATTCGGCACCGTTCGTGCCTCGGTCGATCGTGACCTCGAACGAGTTCGACTGGGGCGACGACCACCGGCCAGGGCTACCGCTTGCCGACTCGATCCTCTACGAGACCCACGTGAAAGGGATGACCAAGACCCATCCTGGGGTGCCCGAGCATCTCAGGGGCAGCTATGCAGGCATGGCATCCGACGCCAACATCGAGCACCTGATGGCGCTCGGGGTCACTGCGGTCGAACTGATGCCGATCCATCACTTCGTCCAGGACCAGCATCTGCTGGCCACGGGGCGTCGCAACTACTGGGGCTACAACAGCATCGGCTTCTTCGCGCCGCATCGCGAATACGCGGCCGGCGAGGATCCGGTGGTGGAGTTCAAATCGATGGTCAAACGACTCCACGCGGCGGGCATCGAGGTGATCCTGGACGTGGTCTACAACCACACCGCAGAAGGCAACCCGATGGGCCCGACCCTCTGTTTCCGAGGCCTCGACAACCGGGCGTGGTATCGCCTCGAACCGGGCGATCGCTACTGGAACCTCGACTGGAGCGGCACGGGCAACACCGTGGATCTGAGTTCGCCTGTGGCGCTTCGGCTGGTGATGGACAGCCTTCGCTACTGGGTGGAAGAGATGCATGTCGATGGGTTCCGCTTCGACCTCGCCACCGCTTTGGGAAGGACCGCCATCGATTTCGACCCGCTCGGCGGCTTCTTCGGCGCTATGTCCCAGGATCCGGTGCTGCAGGGAGTGAAGCTCATCGCCGAGCCCTGGGACGTCGGCCCGTCCGGGTACCGCGTCGGCGGATTCCCACCGGGATGGAGCGAGTTGAACGACAAGTACCGCGACGAGGTCAGAGACTTCTGGAGGGGATCCGAAGACATCCTCGGCAGCTTCGCCACCAGGCTGACGGGGAGTTCGGACATCTACGGCAAGCCGGGGCGGTCCCCGATCGCCTCGGTCAACTACGTAGCTTCACACGACGGGTTCACCCTCGCCGACGTGGTGTCGTACAACGAGCGGCACAACCTCGCCAACGGCGAGAACAATCGTGATGGCCACCCGGACAACCGCTCGTGGAACGGCGGCGTCGAAGGTCCGACGGACGATGCAGAGATCAACGCGGTGCGCGACACCCGGCGCCGCTCGCTGCTCGCCACGCTCCTGATCTCGCAGGGGGTTCCCCTGGTTCTCGGTGGCGACGAGATCGGCCGGACTCAGCGCGGCAACAACAACGCCTACAACCAGGACAACGAGATCTCCTGGTTCTCGTGGGAGGACGCCGACCTGTCATTCCTCGACTTCGCGAGACGCATGATCGCCTTCCGCAGGTCTCATCCGTCGGTACGGCGCACCGCGTGGCTGCACGAGCACGCCGCCCCCGGCATCGACCACGTCGGGTGGTTCACTCCGGCGGGCGAAGAGATGACCCAACTCGACTGGAGCAGCCCATTGGCCCGATCGGTGGCCATCTACCTCGACGGCCAGATCATCCACTGTGCCGCGGGAACCGTTTCCGACGACGACCTCCTGATCATGTTCAACGGCTACCGCGAGCCCATCGAGTTCTCCATCCCCGAAGACGTCGGCCTCAGCGGCTGGCGCGTTGCGTTCGACACGGCTGCCCCTGGAGAGGGCGACAGGCCGGTCAGATCCACCAGTGCCGAAATCGCCGGGTTCGCGATGGTCGGCCTGTTCCGGCCTCGCTCCTAGCCGAGGACCTCGTTCTTGGGGATGGCCACGATGCCTCCCTCGGTGACGGTGAAGCCGCGTGCGGTGTCCTGCTCGGTGTCGTAGCCGATCTCGTAGCCAGCAGGCACCACCACACCCTTGTCGATGATGGCATTCCTGATCCGCGCCCCGGGCTCGACGACTACATCCTCGAGAATGACCGAGTTGTCGATCACGGCGCCGGGTTCGACCCTCACCCACGGGGACAGGACCGAGCCGCGCACGTAGGCGCCGGAGATGACCGCTCCCGCCGACAGCATCGAGTCGGCGACCTGGCCTGCGCCGAACTCGGCCACGGCGACCACCTTGGCCGGCGGCGCGGTGATGTCGGAGGTGTATATCGGCCAGTCCTGGTTGTAGAGGTTGAAGACCGGGTTCACGGAGACCAGATCCATGTGAGCCTCGTGATACGCGTCCACGGAGCCGACGTCGCGCCAGTAGGCGTGCTCGCGCTCGGTGACCCCGGGAACCTCGTTGGTGGTGAAGTCGTAGACGTGCGCATCACCGGACTTCACCAACGCCGGTATCAGATCGCCGCCGACATCGTGGCGCGAGTCGTCTCTCATGGAGTCCTCGTAGACCAGGTCGAGGAGGACCTTGGTGGTGAACACGTAGTTGCCCATCGAGGCGAGGGCCATCGTGGGATCGTCGGGTGTGGGCTGCGGGTCCGCCGGCTTCTCGCGGAAGGCCTCGATCTTGGAGGTCTCGCCGCGCTCGATCACCCCGAAGGAGGTCGCTTCGGCGATCGGAACACGGATTCCCGCCACGGTCACGCCTGCGCCCGTCGAGACGTGATGCTCCAGCATCTGTCGGGGGTCCATGCGATAGATGTGGTCGGCACCGAACACGAAGATGTACTCGGGGCGCTCGTCCTCGATGATGTTGATGTTTTGGAGCAAGGCATCGGCCGAACCGAGGAACCAACGTTTTCCCATGCGCATCTGGGCCGGAACGCTGGTCACGTAGCCGCCGAGAAGGGTCGACATCCGCCAGGTGCGGGCCAGATGGACGTTGAGGCTGTGGCTCTTGTACTGGGTCAGGACGACGATCTTGCGGTATCCACCGTTGACCAGGTTGGAGAGAGCGAAGTCGATCAACCGGTACTTGCCTCCGAACGGCACCGCAGGCTTGGCTCGCTCGCGGGTGAGCGGCATCAACCGGTTGCCTTCACCACCTGCGAGCACCATCGAGAGCACCCGGCGTGATGCAGGGACGTCCATGGCCATCAAGACCTCCTTTGCATGAACGTGACGGACATGGGCGGAACGGTGAAGACGAGAGAGTTCGGCTGCCCCTGATTGCCGGTCGAGTCCGCTTCGACAGGCCCGGGCACGGCGCCCGAACCACCGAATTCGACCGCGTCGGAACAGAGCAATACGGAGTAGAGCCCGGGCCCCGGCACACCGACCCGGTAGTCGTACCAGGTCTCAGGGGTGAAGTTGCACACCACCAGCACGGGCTCGTGGCCCTCGGCCCTCCGCAGGAAGGCGATGGTCGAACGAGAGACGTCATCGGCTTCGATCCACTGGAAGCCGTCGGGAGAATTGTCCCCCCGGTGCAGAGCCGGGACGTCGCGATAGAGGCCGTTGAGAGCGGACACAAAGTCCATCACGCCACGGTGGTAGGCGTGTTCGAGGAGGTAGAAGGGCAGCTCTCCGGCATGACTCCACTCGTAGGGATTGGCGATCTCTGCCCCCATGAACACCAGCTTCTTGCCGGGAAGCGCCCATTGGTAACCGAGAAGCGACCGAAGCCCGGCAAAGCGACGCCACTCGTCTCCCGGGTTCTTGGCGAGCAGCGAGCGCTTGCCATGGACGACCTCATCATGACTCAGCGCCAGCATGTAGTTCTCGGTGAACGCGTACAGCCCGCGGAAGGTGAGCAGTCTCTGACTGTCCGGATAACCCCGGTAGAGGGGATCGAGGGCGAAATACCTGAGTGTGTCGTTCATCCAGCCCATGTCCCACTTGAAGCCGAAACCGAGGCCACCGGTGTCGGTGGGACGGGTGACGGAGGGCCACGCCGTCGACTCCTCGGCGATCATCTGTATTCCCGGGAACCGGCCGTAGACGGAGGCGTTGAGACGCCGGAGGAAGTCGACGGCTTCGATGTTCTCGCGCCCCCCGTACCGATTGGGTATCCACTCGCCTTCGCGCCGGGAGTAGTCGAGGTAGAGCATCGATGCGACGGCATCGACCCGGATCCCGTCGATGTGATAACGGTCGAACCAATAGTGGGCCGAAGACGTCAGGAACGACCGCACCTCTGCCCGGCCGTAGTTGAAGATGTAAGAGCCCCAGTCGGGGTGATAGCCCTGGCGAGGATCGGCATGCTCGAAGAGATGGGTTCCGTCGAAACGGGCCAGACCGTGGGCATCGACGGCGAAATGCGACGGCACCCAATCGAGGATCACGCCGATTCCCCGCTGGTGCATGATGTCGACGAACTCCATGAAACCCTGTGGCGGCCCGAAGCGCGAGGTGGGGGCGAAATACCCGGTGCTCTGGTAGCCCCAGGAACCGTCGAACGGGTGCTCCATGACCGGCATGAGTTCGATGTGTGTGAAGCCGGTGCGTTCGAGATGGTCGGCCAACCCGCGCGCCAGATCGGGGTAGGTGAGCGGGTTCTGACGCGACCACGAGCCCAGATGGCACTCGTACACCGACATGGGGGCGTCGACCGAGTTGCGGGTGGCGCGCTCGGCCATCCAGGCGTCGTCGTGCCACTCGTAGGCGAGGTCCCAGACGATGGACGCGGTGTAGGGAGGCGTCTCGGCGTGGACGGCGAAAGGGTCGGACTTCTCGAGGTTGCGGCCGCCCCCTCTCGGGGTGATGGTGTACTTGTACTTGTGGCCCTGGTGGGCGGCGGCCACGGTGACCTCCCAGACACCGGACTCGGACGGGTGCATCGGATGCGCACCGGGGTTCCAGCCGCTGAAGTCCCCCACCACCCCAACCCACTCGGCGTTGGGAGCCCACACCCGGAAGACGGTCCCGTCGTCGGTGAGATGCGCCCCGAGTACCTCGTAGAGATTCTCGTGCTCCCCGGCGTTGAAGAGCCAGCGATCGTCGGAG
>JBFGRR010000059.1:0-8322 GCA_041567215.1 Acidimicrobiia bacterium
ATCTCGTAGGTCATCAGAGCCATGTTCGGGCACACCCCGACACACAGGCTGCAGATCTGGTGACAGTCCAGACACCGGCTCGCCTCCCTGATCGCCTCTTCCGGCGTGTACGGCAGCACGGTCTCATCGAAACCAGACCGCTCGGAAAGCGGAGTCGAGCCGATCGGGACCCGATACTCCCTCCTCGAGCGGCGCACCACCAGATCATGGAGGTCGATGGGGGGAGCCTCGACCACCGGGATCTCCCTGGCCGATCCGAGCCGGGCCACGATCGCCGCAGCCACCCGTTTGCCGTCGGCTGCCGCTTTGACGATCGAGGAAGGGCCATCGGCGGCTACGTCTCCTCCGGCGTAGACGCCCGGTATCGAGGACTCGAAGGTGAGCGGGTCTACCTCGATGTAGCCCCTGGAGGTGAGCGTCGGTACATCGTCGCCGAAGAAGTCGAGGACCGAGTGCTGGCTGATGGCGAGGATGAGCGTGTCGAGACCGATGTCGAACTCGGAGCCGGCTACGTCGAAGGGGATCTTCCGACCCGACGAATCGCGTTCACCCGTGTACTCGGTCCTGGTGCACACCAGTCCGGCGAGGTGGCCGCCCTCTATTTGCAGCGCAGCCGGTTTGGCCAGCTCGACGATCTTGATTCCCTCTTCCAGACAGGCATGGATCTCCTCGGGATCGGCAGGCATCTGGTCGATCGTGCGCCGGTAGATGAGGCTGACCTCGCGGGCGCCGACACGGCGGGCCGAGCGCACGCAGTCCATCGCCGTGTCGCCCGCGCCGATGACCCCCACCCGCTCGCCGATCGGCATCGGATCACCCTCACGGACCGTGCGCAGGAAGGTGATCCCATCGATGATGCCCTCGGCCTCCTCCCCGGGGAGGCCGAGGGTCTTGGCGAGTTGGGCCCCCACTGCCACGAACACGGCGACCGCACCGTCGTTCCTCAGATCCTCGATCGTGAAGTCGACACCGGCCTTCTGGCCATACCTGATCTCGACCCCGAGGTCGGCGAGGATGGCCAGGTCCCGATCGATCTCCTCCTGAGGAAGCCGGTATGAGGGAATGGCCCCGCCGACCATGCCTCCGGCATATGGATGGGCCTCGTAGATGGTCACGTCGAAGCCCGCGTACCCGAGCTCCTGGGCTGCGGAGAGGCCGGCGGGACCTGCACCGATGATCGCGACCTTGGCATTCACCTTCGGATTGCGGGTGAACATCACCGGCTGCTCCTCGTGATCCATGATGAAGCGCTTGATGTGCCGGATTGCCAGCGGATGATCGAGATGGGTTCGGATGCAGGTGTTCTCGCAAAGGTGATCGCACACGCGGCCCAGGATCGACGGGAGCGGGTTGTCCTGGCGGGTCAGGCGCACCGCTGCGAGGAAGTCCCCCTCCCGCACCGCACCCATGTACTGCGGAACTTTCTGGTCCACCGGGCACTCGTCGAGACAGGGCGCCTCGATGCAGTCGAAGTAGTCGAGCCGGCGAGGCGTCTTCGAACGGTCCATCCGGAACGAGTGCTTGCGATAGCGCCAGTCGCTGCGCACCTGATCCGCGTAGCGGCGCAGGTTCACCCTCGCCAACGTCTTGGCGGTCAACGAGAAGATCGCCTCGGCCCGGTCCTCGTCGAACCCGGCGTCGAGCGCCCACGATCTGACCAGATCACCGGCGTGGGTCTGGGGGTCGACCCGACCCAGCGCCTGTCTCAGGTCCTCGCAGTGAGCCGCGCTGAGATCGAGCCCGCTGTCCGTCAGGGCGGCGTATCTCAGCATCGCCGGGAACTCGTCGAGGTGGCCGAGGGCCGACTTGCAGATGTAGTCGGCGGTATCCAGCGCGCCCACATCGTCGAAAGCGGAATCGACGTTCTCCATGTATTGGAGCATCCGGAGATACCCGCCCGTCTTGAGAAGATCAGAGCAGACGGTGACGGTGCGCATTCCCGATGCCAGCAGATCGCTCACGTTGAAGCAGTCCGCACCACCTGCGAACGAGAGCATGAGGTCTCCTCGGAACTCCTCGGAGATCCTCGCTGCCAGGTTGGTCGTCACCGAGTGGAGCGCCCTCCCCGACAGGTACATCATCTCGTCCTTGTCGAAGACCGTTCTCCAGTTGTTGACCTCGAGGGTGTTGGTGAGTTTCAGCCCGAATGTGAGGTTTCGGGCTGCGGCCACCCTGCGCAGGTTGTGGAACATCGGGACCGCGTCCACGTACTCGAGATCGTGCCCGAAGGCCTCGTCGGGCACCGGCACATCCGAGAACTCCAGCGACTCGTTGATGATCCCCCGGACCCGGTCTGCGCCGAGCAGGGTGGGATTGCACTTCACCGAGGTGTGCAGACCCCGCTCCTGGAGCAGATACAGGGAGATCTTCTCGATCTCGTCCGGTGGACAGCCGTGCATGGTCGAGAGCGTGATGGTGTCCGAGAGGCGGGTGGGGATGTCGATGTCCCGGACCGCCGGGTACCTGCGGGCCACGATGTCGATGAAGGCGGGCAGGTACTCGGAGGCATCCGCCATCGCGTCGAAGTACCACTGGACGTTGGGCTTGAGCATCCCTTCGAGGTTGTATCCGACGCTCATGTTGAAGACCATGCCGGGCCGATCACCGTGCCATCCGAACTTGTGATGGAGGGCGTGGATCAGCACCCAGGCACGCAGGTACTCGTCGAACGACTCGTAGACCTTCAGCTCCTGGGACCACTCGACGTTGTAGCCCTCGTCTTCGATGTCGATGCACGGCTTGTTGACTTCGAGCTCGTCGAGCGTCTGGATGGTCTTGAGCTCGATCAGTCGGGCACCCACCAGCCATGAGACGATGATGTTCTGGGCCATCTGGGTGTGGGGGCCGGCGGCGACGCCGAACGGGGTGTCGAGCTCGACGCCGTATTTGGTCAGGCGGAAGCGATGACCGGCGTCGGGCACGAAAAACGCCGATCTCGGTACGTTGAAGAGCGAATCCTTCTCCTCCAACTCCGTGAACACCCAGTCGGTGAGCTGTTCCATCGAAATCGGATGGAATCGGTCGGACATCCTGTCACTCCTCCTCGGTTGTTTCGTCGTCGTCTGGTCGTCCCTCAGAGGCGCTCATGAAGCCGGGCCGCCTGCTCGCGCGCCTTTGCCCGGACTTCCCCGGCGTCGACGCGGGTGGCAATGCCGTCCTCCAGCACCACCTCGCCATCCACCTCGACCCGCAGCGGCCGGATACCCGGCGTGAAGGCGATGTGCCAAGGGTCCATCGGCGAGTACGACCACGTGACCCGGTCGTTGCGGGCTTCGGGGATGAGGTTCCATCCGTTCTCCAGCCATCGCCACGCCGTATCCGGACCGGCTTTCACGTCCACGGATCGCTGCATCACATAGGCGAGCCGGAAGGATTCGAGGACGTTGCCGCCGATGCCGTCGGTGCCGAGAGCCACCGGGTTCGTGAACCGGGCGGGATCGGCGTACCCGACACCGTTGTTGAGGTTGGACATCGGGTTGTGGAGGATGGTCCCCCTGAGTTCGTGTCCGGTCCGTAGGTGGACACAGTGGCTGAGCAGCCAGTCGTCTCGTGTCAGTCCCTCGAGACGGTGGGGAGCATCGATGTCACCGACACCTTCGGCAACATGGATGTGGACTCCCACTCCCAGGTCGGAGGCGAGACCGGCAGCAGCCTCGAGAGAGGCGTCGGTGCAGGTGAAGGCGGCATGGATCCCCACCAGGGCCTTGCCGCCGGCGCGAATGAAGCGCTCGTTCTCTTCCAGGCCGCGACGAGCACCATCGGGCCCATGGCGGTCGGTTATGCCGTACGCCGTCAGCACCCGAACGCCGACCTCGGCGCAGGCCTCAGCGATCACGTCCAGGCTCCCTTCGATGGCATTGGGCGACTCGTGATGATCGACGATCGCCGTCGTGCCGTTCTCGAGCGCTTCGAGTGCGCCGAGCATCGCCGACCACCTGATCATGTCGAGGTCGAGCGCCGTGTCGAGCCTCCACCACACCTGCTCGAGGATCTCCTGGAAGTTGGCGGCGACCTTCGGAGGGGCCGGCATCCCCCGGGCCAGCGACGAGTACAGGTGGTGGTGTGCACAGACCAGGCCGGGGGTCACTGCGGTCATCTCCGACCTCCCTCCGCGATTGCCTCAGACATTTCCCCTCTTCTCCGAGGGCTTGTCGGGCCCTTCGGCCAGCCAATCGTATCCGAGAGTCCCCGCAGTGCGGACGGCGACTGGTGTACCTTCCCGGGCCTCACGAATCTCCCGCCGGATCGAGGCTCATCGGCAGCCTGTTGCGGCGAACCCCGTCCACCTCGTAGAAGGCCGCCGCCACCGCTCCGGCGGTGGGGACCAGACCGATCTCCCCCACACCCTTCACCCCGTACGGTGCGCCCGGTTGGGGAACCTCGACCAGTTCGACCCGGACCGCCGGCATGTCCTTTGCGCGAAGTATCCCGAGGCTGCGAAGGGTCATGTTGGTAGGAGACGCCTGCCCATCGGTCGGGAAGTCCTCGCTGAGCGCATACCCGAGGCCCATGTGGACCGCACCTTCGATCTGCCCCTCGCACAGCTTCGGATTGATCACCCGACCAACGTCGTGCACGGCGACCACCTCCTCGATGGCCCCGGTGGTGCGATCGGCGATCACCAGTTGGGCGGCGAACCCGAACGCCGAGTGGATGATCGGATTCTCGAGGCCCTCGTCGAGGGAGTTGGTCCAGTCGACCCGGTACTCGCCGACGTAGTCGACATGCGGCGCCCGCCCACCCTCGATGGCAGCCCGGCAGGCGGCGGCGACCGAGCCGGCGCCCATCAGCGTGCCCCTCGAACCCGTCGTCTGGCCGGCGCCGAGTTCCCTGCTGGTGTCCACGATCACGCGGACCTTGGACGGATCGACTCCGAGTTCCGTGACCGCCACCTGGAGTGCCACAGTGTGGATGCCCTGGCCCATCTCGGTCCAGCAATGGCGGACCTCCACGCCTCCGTCGCCGTCGAATCGAACCACCGCCTTCGAGATCTCGAGGAACCCGTTGCCCAGACCGGAGTTCTTCAACGCCAGCCCGAGACCCACGGCTTTCCCGGCGGCGCGAGCGGACTCATACGCCGGCTTGATCGCATCGAGGCACTGGCGGGCTCCGCCACAGCCATCGTCCATGATCTGGCCGGGTCCCCAGACATCGCCGGGCTCGACGACGTTGCGGCTGCGAATCTCCCAGCCACTGATACCGACCTGGTCCGCGAGCCGGTCGAGCATGCCCTCGGTGGCGAACTGGGCCTGATTGGCGCCGAAACCGCGGAAGGCACCGCACACGGGATTGTTGGTACGCACCGCCACCGCCTCGACGTCCACGTTGGCGATCTCGTACGGACCGCAGGCGTGCCCGGCTGCACGCTCCAGGACCTTCATCCCGACCGAAGCGTATGGGCCGCTGTCACCGGTCATCCTGGCCCTGTAGGCGAGGAGTCTGCCGTTCTCATCGCATCCCGCAGTTGCCTCGATGCGAATCGGGTGCCGCTTGGCGTGCATGAGAAGGGACTGCGGCCTCGTGAGGGTGCACTTGACCGGCTCGCCGAGCAGGAACGCGGCGAGGGCGGCGTGGGCTTGGTTCGACATGTCCTCTTTGCCGCCGAAAGCCCCACCATTGGACACCAGCTCCACGGTGACTCGGCCCGGCTCGACGGCGAGCATGTCCGCGATCTGGTCGCGATCGTCCCAGACGCCCTGTCCCCCCGAGTAGACCATCAGGGACCCGTTCTCCATGGGGACCGCCAGGGTGGATTCGGGCTCGAGGAAGGCGTGCTCGACGCGCTGGGTGTAGAAGGTCTCACTGACCGTGTACGCACTCGCTTCCAGCGCCGCATCCACGTCTCCGCGTCGGTAGGACGAGCGGGAGAGGACGTTGCCATCCAGCCCCCAGACGGCGTCCTCGTCGGTGGCGAGGGCGCTGTCGGCGTCTGCGAACACCTCGAGCACCCGGTATTCGATGTCGACCATTTCCGCAGCAGCCCTGGCGGTCTGAACGGTGTCGGCTACCACCACGGCCATCACGTCGCCGAGATACGACGTGCGCTGGCCCTCGCCGATCATCACGGGCCAGTCCTTCTCGATGATCCCGACGCGTTGAGAACCCGGGATGTCGGAGGCGATGAACACCGCCACGACGCCGTCGACGGCCATGGCGGGCCCGATGTCGATGCGGGTGACGTCGGCGCGGGCGTGGTCGGCGAGCCTGAGGGCGGCATGGAGCATTCCCGGCACCCGCATGTCATCGACGTAGCCCCGGTCGCCCAGCGCCAGCGCTTCGGCTTCGTATTTCTTGCCGCTGTCGCCGATGCCGGTGGGCAACACGGGATCGGGGACGTCATCGGTTCGAAGCATCTCGATTGCATCGAAGATCTTGGTGTACCCGGTGCATCTGCAGAGATGGACACCCAGCCGGCCGGCAACCGTTTCCCTCGTCAGGTCCTTGCCCTTCTGGTCGAGCAGCGCCTTGGTCCTCACCAGGATTCCTGGCGTGCAGAAACCACACTGGAGGGCACCCGCGGCGGCAAAGGCCTGCGAGAGTCTCAGGCGTTCGGAGTGGTCGAAACCCTCGAGGGTGGTCACCTCCTTGCCGTCGGCCTTCTCCATGGACACGAGACAGCTCTGGATCGGCTTGCCGTCGAGAAGCACGGTGCAGGCACCGCATTGGCCGGATGGCGAACAGCCGTCCTTTGGCGAGGTGACATCGAGCTCCTCACGAAGGGCTGCGAGCAGATGAGGATGGCCGGCGCGTGCCGAGACAGGGAGGCCGTTCACCACGAAGCGCACCGCACCGCCGACCGTCGCTCCTGCATCAGCCATTTCCGCCACCAAGAGAGACTATCGCGTCTCCCGCCGTCCAACACGGGCCGGCGGGGGCCGTCGATTCGATGACCCGTCCGCACGCGCTACAGTCCCGTCTCGATGTATCGAGCACCGTCAGCCTGAGCGCAGCCGTCCAGGGGGCGGCTCTTTTTTTGCCCGGGTGGGCGGTCGAGGGTCGAGCCAGAAAGGTTGAGAGAATGGCGACGAGACGAACCACAGAGCACCTCCCGTTCGGAGAGAAGCGGGATCCCCGGTTCTTTGGGCAGGACATCCTGTCGGTCTCCCAGTTCGATCGCGGAGACCTCGACGCCATCTTCGAGGTGGCTGCCGAGATGCGAGGCATGGTGGAGAGGGTGGGCACCTTCGACCTCCTAAAGGGGAAGGTCCTCACCAACCTGTTCTACGAACCGTCCACGAGAACCTCGTCATCGTTCGTGGCGGCGATCGAGCGCCTGGGCGGCAGCGTTGTCCAGATCAACAACGTCACCTACTCGTCAGTCTCGAAGGGCGAGACCCTCCAGGACACGGTGCGGACGATGGAGTCGTACACGGACGCCATCGTGCTGAGGCATCCCGAGATGGGTTCGGCGGCCCTGGCCGCAGCAGCGGCCACGAAGCCGGTGATCAACGCCGGTGACGGCCCGGGCGAGCACCCCACCCAGGCCCTCCTCGACGCCTTCACGATCCGCGAGGAGATGGGCGGGATAGACGGCCACACCGTGACGATGCTCGGCGACCTCAAGTACGGCCGCACCGTGCACTCGCTGGCGAAGCTCCTGACGCTGTTCGACGTCAAGATCAACTACGTGTCGCCGGAGATACTCCAGATGCCCGACTACCTCGTCGAAGAGGTGGGCGCAGCCGGAATCGAGCAGCATGCGACAACCGACCTCGAGGAAGTCCTGGCGGACACCGACGTGCTCTACGTCACCCGCATCCAGAAGGAGCGCTTCGAGGATCCCGCCCAGTACGACCTGGTGAAGGACTCCTATGTGATCACTCCCCAGACCCTCGAGTCGGCGAAGGAACACATGGTCGTGATGCACCCGCTGCCGCGAGTGGGCGAGATCTCCACCGAGGTCGACAGCGACCCTCGCGCCGCCTACTTCCGTCAGATGGAATACGGCATGTACGTGCGGATGGCGCTGCTGGCCCTGGTTCTCGGTCGGGCCTAGCGGCTCGACCCCGAACGGGGTCTAGCCGCCGAACACCTGAACCACCATCAGGCCGAGCGGGCCTCGTATGGAGGCGATCCCGACGCGGTCGAACTCCGGCCTGAGGATGTTCTCTCGATGGCCCGGTGACTCCATGAACCCGTCGTGTACGGCCAACGAGTTGGACGCCAGGGCCAGGTTCTCGCCCACGGCGAACAGGTTCACACCCGCCGCTCTGACACGGTCGGCCACCGAGCCTGTAGTCGGGGACACATGGCTCACATATCCCTCGAGGTACATCTCCTCGGCGTGACGGCGGGCCACGGCGGCCAGGATGTCCGACCATG